>JBEGTQ010000066.1:0-14276 GCA_041179305.1 Pseudomonadota bacterium
CAACAGGCTCAAACGACTGAACCGTAAGACACTGGGGTACTCAAAATCAGTAGAAATGCATGACAGGATCATTGGTACATTTATCGCGCGTGAGCATTATGTATTGTAATGTCATTCACCATATTGAATACACGACCGAAAAAGTTAACTTTTTGGGACAAAAAATCATCAAATAAGAAAAAACGGATTTTTTATCTAAAAAAAAATGAATAACGATTTTAAATTCTTTTGAATAAAGAAAAAACAATAGTTAACAATTATAAACTCTGTAACATATGCGAATAATACTAATAAACAAAAAACTACTTGCAAAAATATTAATTTATTAGTGTCTTAATTTGTTAATGGATAAGAGAAATTAAGAAAAATCCTTAATGTGTTAATGAATTGATATATAAAAATACCAAAACTCCAGCAATTAAAATAAACAAAATATTAAATTAAAATGATTCTGTTAAAGAACGGGTCATCAAGGGTCAGAAAAAGCGGCCAGGTATATGGCTGGCGTGCTTACCGGGAAAATTTCAATATATTCTTTGGCGATCCAGCTCGTTTCGGAAAAATGGCGTATGCCCATTCAGAACTGGCACTTTGGGTTAAAATCTTATCCCGGCCAAAAATTAACCCGTTTCCCCAGTGGGCTGCTTATAATCAATTATCACTCAGCGCGATGGGGAAAAGTTTATGAGCGCAACATTGCTTATCGGTAAGGCACAACAATCCGGCCAGACGTCAACACAGGACTTAGTCATTTTATCAGCTCTGGCCAACCGACACGGCTTGATTACTGGTGCGACCGGTACGGGTAAAACCGTCACTTTACAAAAGATGGCGGAGCAATTCTCGCGCATTGGTGTGCCAGTATTTCTGGCGGATGTGAAAGGAGATTTATCTGGTATCGGTGCAGAAGGTGTCGATTCGGAAAAGTTACAAACCAGGTTGGCGGCCATTGGTATCACTGACTGGCAGCCACAGGCTTGCCCAATAGTGCTGTGGGATATCTTCGCTGAAAAGGGTCACCCGATCCGAGCCACAATTTCCGATCTCGGCCCGCTATTACTAGGGAGACTGCTTGACCTGAATGAAGTGCAAAGTGGTGTGTTGCAATTGGTGTTTAAAATCGCTGATGACAACAATCTACTGTTGCTCGATATGAAAGACTTACGGGCTATAACCCAGTATATCGGGGATAATGCCAAACAGTTCCGCACGCAATATGGCAATATTACGCCTGCCTCAATAGGCGCTATCCAGCGGGGTTTGCTGACATTGGAAGAGCAGGGCGCGAACCAATTTTTTGGTGAGCCGATGCTGGATATTCATGATTTAATGCAAACCGACAGCAATGGGCAGGGCGTTGTCAACGTGCTAACAGCGGATAGATTAATTAATCAACCAAAACTGTATGCAATTTTCTTGTTGTGGCTGTTGGCTGAGTTATTCGAACAACTACCGGAAGTGGGCGATATGGATAAGCCTAAGCTGATATTTTTCTTTGATGAAGCCCATTTGCTGTTCAGCGATGCTCCGACGGCGCTGGTGGATAAAGTTGAACAGGTAGTACGACTGATCCGTTCGAAAGGGGTCGGTATCTATTTCGTAACACAAAATCCGTTGGATATTCCGGATAATATTCTCGGTCAATTGGGTAATCGGGTACAGCATGCACTACGTGCTTTTACACCACGGGATCAAAAAGCAGTCAAAGCGGCAGCACAAACAATGCGGGCTAATCCTGCATTCAGCGCCGAACAGGTGATTACAGAACTGGGTGTAGGCGAAGCGTTGATCTCTTTCCTGGATGAGAAAGGGCGGCCTAATGTAGTCGAACGTGGCATGGTTATCGCCCCGCAATCAAAAATGGGCGCATTGGACACTGCGGCACGTAATCACGCCATCAATCATTCTCCACTGCATGACCGCTATAAGGAGATGGTGGATCGCGAATCTGCCTATGAAAAGCTATCAACAAGCGGTTTCGCTACCATTGGTGATGCAGCGGCGCAAAATAAAACCGTGCAACCTGCTGATCAGCAGAAGAGTTCTGGTGGTAATTTGATGGATGGGCTGAATGATTTACTGTTTGGCTCCACCGGTCCTCGTGGTGGCAAACGAGATGGTGTCGTCCAGACTGCCGCCAAAAGCATGGCACGGGACTTGGGGCGGCAAATTTTGCGCGGCGTACTGGGGTCGATTACCGGTGGGCGCAAGCGTTAACCCAGTGAGCCATGTGCTACCTAAGTTGTTTGATTTATAGACATTATTTCAATTTTTTCAATTCAAGATCGAGCTTATAATTTTGCTCTTGGGTGCGTTTTTTATTGATTGGGATGATAGTCTGCATGGACAGCATCAAAGTATGGCATTTGTTCGGCAAGTTCAACGCAGCGCTCCATTGGTATTTTGTCGCCATAGCAACCGCCATAGCTATGCGCATGAAATATGCCGAATTGAAACATTATTTAGAATTAGTGGGATAAGTTAACCATGCTGTTATTGATCGACAACTACGATTCATTTACCTACAATTTGTACCAGTATTTTTGTGAGTTGGGTGCCAAGGTGGTAGTTAAACGAAATGATGAGCTACAACTAAATGATATTAAAGGATTAGCGCCAACCCATCTGGTTATTTCTCCTGGCCCTTGTACACCTAATGAAGCTGGAATCTCGTTGACAGCCATCCGTTATTTTGCCGACAAATTACCAATACTTGGCGTTTGTCTGGGTCATCAGGCGCTGGGGCAAGCATTCGGTGCTCGCGTGGAGCGGGCCAGGCAAGTGATGCACGGCAAAACTAGCGCTATTCGCCATTGCGGACAAGGGGTGTTCCGTGGTGTTAAACAACCACTGACCGTCACCCGCTATCACTCCCTGGTGATTGCAGCCAATTCGCTACCAGAGTGCTTTGAGCTGACGGCGTGGACGGAGCAAGACGGTGTTATGGATGAAATCATGGGCATCCGCCATCGCACATTGCCGCTGGAAGGGGTTCAGTTTCATCCAGAAAGCATTCTTAGCGAGCAAGGTCATCAGTTACTGGATAATTTTCTTAAAAATTAGATAGCAGTAAAATTGCACACATGAGTTATTTGGGTGCGCTTGAGCGATCGTTTCCAGTGCTGCCAAATTAGCATTGATCGTGAAAGGGTTCCCAAGCCGACTGCTCTTTGCTCATGTTGTCACAAAAAACACAGAGGCAGATAAGCCCGGTGCCGATAGTTTCCGCACCGGTTTATGAGAAATTAACGAGTGCCGTAAACGACGATCGTTTTACCATGCGCCGAGATCAAGTTTTGATCTTCGAGCATTTTTAGTATCCGCCCCACAGTTTCGCGGGAGCAGCCAACTATTTGACCAATTTCCTGGCGGGTAATTTTGATCTGCATCCCATCAGGATGGGTCATGGCATCAGGTTGTTTTGCCAGATTAAGCAGTGTTTGTGCAATTCGCCCCGTCACATCAAGAAAAGCAAGGTTACCCACTTTCTCAGACGTTATCTGTAAGCGACTCGCCATCTGTGAAGAGAGGCGCATCAAAATATCTGGATTGACCTGAATTAGCTGACGAAATTTTTTGTAGGAAATTTCAGCTACTTCACAAGCTGCTTTTGCTCTAACCCAGGCACTGCGTTCTTGATCTTCTTCAAATAATCCAAGTTCACCGATGAAATCTCCCTGATTCAGATAGGAGAGAATCATTTCTTTACCTTCTTCATCTTTGATAAGCACCGCAACGGAACCTTTCACGATGTAGTAAAGCGTTTCAGCTTTTTCACCTTGATGAATTAGCGTACTTTTCGATGGATATTTGTGGATATGGCAATGAGACAGGAACCATTCGAGAGTCGGGTCTGTTTGTGGCTTGCCGAGAACCATTCGCTGTTATCCTCTGTTGTTATCGCTGCCTAATTTAACAAGGTTCAGAGTTCCCTGTACGGCGTGCTTATAAAATACACTTTCTCTTATATCCGTCATCTTTTAAACTACAGGTGAATTGATTGCTTGCATTCACCCGAATCACCTATTTGTGTAAGTTCATCAGGATCCCCTTGCTTGCCGCCTTCCTGTATCTTGAAATCAATTGGATATAGCATATTAATTTGCTCAACTACCGAAAGGTATAGCCAAGATCCGTACCGGATAGAAACCGTTTCGCTGAGCATTGATCACTACCCTGGTTGATTCTGGAAACAACACTTCCGATTCTGTTTGTAGCACAGGATGAAGCCAGTGTCTTGTGTTGTATCGCTTCAGCATGATGAACATCGGATTACATTGCCGGTTTGTAAATGAAACGGTAGTCTGAATCAGAAAATCTAACCGGCAGCATAAGTCATGTCGGCACGAGTAAAGTGGGGTAAAGCGGCAGTTTTAAAATCCGCGACATCGCTTAAACAGCACGTAAAAATCATAGCCATACGACACAATTATGGGTACTCAGTTAACCGATTTTTTTCCCTTCCAGCAACTGCTGCACCAGTGGCCCCATAATCAGCTCCATCGCCAGCCCCATTTTTCCCCCTGGTACTACTAATGTATTGATATTAGAGATAAATGACCCTTGCAGCATCGCCAGTAAGTAAGGAAAATCCATTTGATCCAAATCACGGAAGTGAATGACAACAAAACTTTCATCCAGTGACGGAATGGCTTTAGCGGCAAACGGGTTAGAAGTATCGACTGTCGGGACACGCTGGAAGTTGATATGGGTGCGTGAAAACTGCGGGGTAATGTAGTTGATGTAATCATCCATCGATCGTACGACAGAATCCATCACCGCCTCACGCGAATGGCCGCGTTCACTGGTATCCCGCACCAGTTTTTGAATCCATTCCAGATTAACTATCGGCACCACGCCAACCAACAGATCGACGTGTTTTGCGACATCATGATGCCTGGTCACCACACCGCCATGCAGCCCTTCGTAAAATAAAACATCGGTGGGTTGTGGCAATGCTTCCCACGGGGTAAAAGTACCGGGAACCTGGTTATAGGGTACGGCTTCGTCATAGGTATGCAGATATTTACGCAAGCGCCCGGAGCCACTTTTACCGTATTCCCTCATACTTTGTTCTAACTGACCAAAGTCATTGGCCTCTGGGCCAAAATAGCTGATATGTCGACCCTGATCCCGCGCCTTGCGGATCGCAGCATCCATCTCGGGGCGGGTATAGCGATGGAAACTGTCCCCTTCAATTTGCGCGGCACTGATGTTCAACTGTTGAAAAATTTTGTGAAACGCCAGACTGGTGGTGGTTGTCCCTGCGCCACTTGAGCCTGTAACGGCTATAACTGGATGTTTAGTTGACATAATAGCTGTAACTCCGTGGGGGTAAAATCCTCAGGGGGGCGGTTGCCATTACCTGTTTTTTGTCGTGAATGATTATTTTTAGGGCAAAGTGGCGAGCTTGTCATCTTGTTTTACCGCGATTTTAATCGAATACCATAATGAAAAGGCACAAATTACTGCTGCTCTTCAGCCCCCAAACGGAACGAATCCTTTGGCATTATATTGATGGTTTCGTGTAACTCAGACCACACCAACAGCGCCTCGCCACTGACTAACTGGCGGCGCACATCTTCAACTTTTTGCGCCAGTAAATGCTCATGCTCGCCGTAATCAGTGCCTTCACGTAACACAAAAGCCTCAAGTAAATTATCCAAGGTTTCACTGTCGATTTGCTGCCAGGGAACTATCATCACTGTTGCTCCAGATAAAGAAAAAATCAGGCCGGAATACGTTATTTCAACCACATTTGTGAATGTTTAAACGAACCACCGACAAAGCCAACGTAGTTGCGCCAAAACCACTGCGTTTGCATCAATATTGGTTATTATAATTTTTTTTGAGGGGGAATTGCCGGCGCGGTCTACAATCGCACCTTAGTCGCTCGAGACGCCCACATTTTGATGAAAGGCCAAATAGACTCATAAAGTAGCTGCATATACCCGTCGCCTTTCAAAATGACGGGTATACATTTCCTTAGTCAAGCTGCTTTTTCGGGGGAATGGGCAAACCCTTCCAGTAGTGGAAACATTCATAATATATAATTAATATATTATGCTACTAGTTCACGATCTATCGGTTAACAATGAGCATTCTGCTGCCACGGTGGGCGTCAAGAAAACGGTTCGCAGTTTACCCGACGCTGACGATGATGGTTTATTAATTAATAACGAGCGGGCTGCGGTTTCGACAGCATCCACCGTGATGTCTTCTACTTGTGGCCCGGCATGCAACAAGACATGGCGCACCAGTGAATACCAGCGCTGGTATTTCTCTGGTCGTGACTCAAACAGTGCAACCACCGGTATTTGCAACGCTGAACTGATATGTACTGGTGAACTATCGGCTGAGATAACCAAATCCAATAGACTCATTGCTGCCACGAATTCATTAATGCAGGGTGTTAGTAAACATTGACCATTAAAACCCGCCAGTTGTTGTGCGCTTGTAGGATCTAGCGGGTCATATAAAATCATCATTTCGGCCTCATCACTGAGTTTTTGCGCCAGTTGTTGCCACTTTTCACAGCTCCAACGCCGTTGTGATGATTTATTGGAAATGAATAAGCCGACACGAGGGCGGTTTTGCTTGCCTAATTCTGCCCGCCATTTAGCCTGCAATTTAGTATCAGGATAGATATGTAGCTTCAATGCCTCAATATTGACTTGCCCCAGCTCAGGCATCAGCGCGAAACCCGCAAGCACTTCGTGGCGTATTGGTCGGTTGGCAATATGGTCAGGATTGCGATCATCGAACTCGCTTTCAGCAGTATGCCAGCGGCAATCAACCACATTAAGCTGTTTGGCAAATTGGATACTGTTTTTGCTCATGCCACCGTTAGGAATTAACAGCAGATCAAAACGCAACCGCCGCAACCGCAGGATCAGCGCCAAACGATCTAAAAGCGCAGCTAACCTGCCTGACCGTTGGTTCCTCTCACATTGTTTGCTGTACACATAGTTGTGTACAGCACTGACTGCGGGGTTACGTGCCAGCACAGCCTGATTGTACTTGTTCGCTAATACGTGGATCTCTGCCGCTGGCCAACGTTGCTTAAGCGAATGCAATAACGCTGTGGTACAGACCATATCGCCCAGAAAATCTATTCGAATCACCAAAATGCGCTGCATTTATACTTAATACCTACAGAAAGCTTTTATTGCCTTATTAGACATTAAATTTTTCTAATCATTCACACAAGCAAATGTCAGTTTACTTTCTATTTAGGTTACTTAAACTTTTGTTGTGCAAAATGTGCCAAAAATACGGAGCAACGCAATGCCCGCCAAAATTCATGGATATCGCTAGCGCCCTGAAATAGAGCCGAAGATAAACCTAACTGCTGAAACTCAATGGCTAATGCCGTACGTTCTGGTGACGGTGGTAATTTTTTTCGCATCAGCCCTAATAGATGACCGCTTTCCTGATTGGCGTGACGTAACAGCGCACCACGCAAAGGGGGATCCTGCATTGAAGAAAGGTTAACTAGCGCTTTAATAATTCGAATATAGCTATGGGCGCGAGTGAATAAAGTTTGAGTTGATGCAGAGCGGCTAATAGATTGCGGATTGGTGCGATAACCATAAAACGGTATATCACAGAAACCAATACGCTGTGCGGCCAGCGCCAGATGGGTGGTCCACAGAATATCTTCATGTAACATGCCAGGAGTAAATGCCAGTTGATGGGTATTGATGAGTTGACGGCGAATCAATTGCAGCCATGCATAATGCGGCCATTCATTGTATTCAACACTACGAATAACCCATTGCTGGCCGCTAACTGTTTGGCTCCAGGGTTGTTTATACAACAAAGGACGACTGGCTGATAATTGGGGGGGGTGGTAAACGCAAAGCCATTGCCGATCAGTAAATCCACTTGCTGCTGTTTGGCCTGTTGTAACCAGGTTGATAAGGCATCGGGAGCCAGCCAGTCGTCACCATCAGCAAAAGCAACCCAGCGGGCAGTTGCCCACGCTATTCCGGTATTCCGAGCAGCGGAAAGCCCCTTATTTGGCTGATTAACAATGACCAGTCTCGAGTCACGGTGCGCCGCGTCTTCTAATATCGACTGACTATTATCGGTTGAACCATCATTGACCGCGATGATTTCCAACGATACACCGGACTGTTTGTACAATGAATCGAGTAATTCCGTAAGGTGAGTGGCGCAATTAAACACAGGTATTATTACACTAATATCCTTGCTATTCATAACCTTATTATCCTTAATAGAGGTTTATACCCTTAGGTATATTTCGAGACGGGTTACTCCGCTTCAAATATCCTGGTGAGATTCTCTAACTGCTCTTGGGCGTCCAGCCAATGCATTTCAGTCTGTTCCAGCTTGGATTTTACTTGCGTCTGTTGCTGTAGACACTGGGTCAGTTCGGCCTTACGAGCAATATTGTACAGGGCGGAATCAGCCAGTTGTTCTTCGATAGCGGCCAGTTCAACACTGAGTGTATCCATCTGTTTTTCCAGCGTCACAATCTGCTTACGCAGTGGCTGGGTTTGGGTACGGAACTCTGCATCACGGCGTTTTTGATCTTTTCGCTGTTGAGCACTGTTACCGGACAGCTCTTTCGCCGGATTATCCTGCCAGTTTTGCTGGCGCTGTACAGCGATTAAAAACTGTTGATAATCTTCCAGATCGCCGTCAAATTGCTCGACTTTGCCATCATGCACCAGATAGAGTTCATCAGTGGTGGAGCGCAGTAGATGACGATCATGGGAAACCACAACCAGCGCGCCTTCAAAATCAATTAGCGCTTCAGTCAGCGCCTGACGCATATCAAGATCAAGGTGGTTTGTGGGTTCGTCAAGCAGCAACAGATTAGGGCGTTGCCAGATAACCAGTGCCAGAACCAGACGCGCCTTTTCACCACCGGAGAAGCGTGCCGTCGGATCGGTAACCTGATCGCCCTGGAAGCCGTAACCCCCCAGGTAATCACGCAGTTGTTGTTCTGATACCTTCGGCGCCAAACGACTCATGTGCTGTAACGGCGATTCATCTGCACGCAAAAATTCCAGCTGGTGCTGGGCAAAGTAACCCAACTTAATTCCTTTGGACAAACCAATTTCGCCGCTTTGCGGTTCCAGCGTGCCAGCCAGCAACTTGATCAGCGTGGATTTACCCGCACCGTTACGCCCTAACAGGCCGATGCGCGAACCGGGAACCAAATTGAGCTTAATGGACTGCAAAATCGTGCGATCGCCATAACCCGCACTGACTTTCTCCATGCGCAGCAGAGGATCAGGTAGGCTTTCCGGCGTACGGAAGCTGAAGTGGAACGGGTTATCAACATGGGCAGGTGTAATTAACTCCATCCGTTCTAGCATTTTGATGCGGCTTTGGGCTTGTTTGGCTTTGGTCGCCTGCGCGCGGAAACGGTCGATATAACTCTGTAAATGCGCCACTTTTTCTTGCTGATGCTGATACATCGATTGTTGCTGCGACAGTTTTATTGCACGCTGGTGTTCGAAAGATGAATAGTTACCGGTATATTCATTCAGTGTCTGCTGTTCAATATGCAAAATCTTATCAATAATAGGATCAAGGAAATCGCGGTCATGAGAAATTAATACCAGCGTGCCAGAATAACTTTTCAGCCACTTTTCGAGCCAGATCACTGCATCCAAATCCAAGTGGTTGGTCGGTTCATCCAGCAGCAATAAATCAGAGCGGCAAACCAGTGCCTGGGCGAGATTAAGGCGCATACGCCAGCCGCCGGAAAATGAACGCACTGGCTGGTGTAATTGGTCTTGAGAAAATCCCAGCCCGTGAAGCAAACTAGCAGCACGGGAATGAATGCTCCAGGCGTGGATGGCATCCAGCTTGCCGTGTACGGTTGCGATGGCGTGACCCTCGTTTTTCTCATTGGCAGCCTGCAGCTCGGCCTGCAACTGGCGATATTCGCGATCCCCATCGATAACATATTCTATCGCTGGAATATCCAGTGCCGGGGTTTCTTGATTAACCCAGGCCAGTGCCCAGTTACCGGGAAAAGTGGCATTGCCGCCATCGGCGCTCAGTTCGCCTTTGAGCAAGGCCAGCAGGGTGGACTTACCACAACCGTTTTTGCCAACCAGCCCGATTTTTTGGCCTGGGTTAATGGTTGCTGTGGCGTTGTCCAGCAAAATTCGGGTACCACGTCGAATTTGAAGCGAAGAAAAAACAATCATAGAGTGCCGTATGTTTAGAGTATATTAAATTGCGATTATATTTTTGAAGTAGCAGGGGGTTAGCTGTGCTTACTCACCCGAATCACTTACTTGTAGTTGGCCTTACCTGGATAGGCTCACTGAGATTTATTCGCCTGCTGCCTACCTGTAATCCCAATGACTTTGGGCATAAATTTTAGTCTTTTTTGGTCTTTGCGGAGCATGGTAACGGAAAAAACGAACCCTGACGACGCTTTGGAGGACAATGATGTCGCAGCCATCAAAGGTTTTGCTGTTGTATGCCCATCCGGAATCACAGAACTCAGTAGCTAACCGGGTTTTACTGCAACCGGTGCAGCAATTAGAACATGTCACGGTGCACGATCTTTATGCACATTATCCGGATTTTTTTATTGATATTCATCATGAACAGCAATTGTTACGTGAGCATCAAATCATTGTATTTCAACACCCTTTATACACTTATAGCTGCCCGGCATTATTAAAAGAGTGGTTGGATCGGGTATTAGCGCGAGGTTTTGCCAATGGTATAGGCGGCCATGCACTGACCGGTAAATATTGGCGCTCAGTCATTACCACCGGTGAGCCGGAAGGGGCTTATCGGGTGGAGGGTTATAACCGCTATCCAATGGAAGATATTCTGCGGCCATTCGAATTGACAGCGGCGATGTGTCACATGCATTGGATGAACCCGATGATAATTTATTGGGCACGGCGCCAGAAGCCAGAGATTTTAGCCAGCCATGCGCAAGCATATGTGCAGTGGTTACAGTCACCACTGCCTACCGGAGGGCTCTGACTTATGGAAGGCTCAATGCTACTTATCGCGATTATGTTATTCCTGTTTGCCGCCGTGGTAGCCGTCCCCATTGCCCAGCGCCTCGGTATTGGCGCAGTGTTGGGTTACCTGATTGCCGGTATTGCCATCGGCCCATGGGGATTGGGTTTTATCCGTGATGTTGATGAAATTCTCCATTTTTCTGAGTTGGGTGTTGTTTTTCTGATGTTTATCATTGGATTGGAGTTAAACCCGGCCAAACTGTGGCAGTTGCGGCGCTCTATTTTCGGCATCGGTGCCGGTCAGGTGGTGATAACCGCAGCGGTGTTGGGCGCATTACTCTATTTCACCCAATTCGCCTGGCAGGCGGCGATTATCGGTGGTATCGGGTTAGCGATGTCTTCAACCGCGATGGCGTTGCAACTAATGCGGGAAAAAGGAATGAACCGCAACGAGGGTGGGCAACTCGGTTTCTCGGTTTTACTCTTTCAGGACATGGCGGTTATTCCGGCATTGGCCTTGATCCCGATCCTGGCAGGAGGGGAAGAAGCTAATGATTGGGCTAAAATTGGCCTGAAAATAGCCGCCTTTGCCGGCATGTTAATTGGTGGACGTTACCTGCTGCGCCCACTGTTCCGCTATATCGTCGCCTCTGGCGTGCGGGAGGTATTCACCGCCACAGCGTTGTTGGTCGTCTTGGGGTCAGCACTGTTCATGGATGTGCTGGGTTTGTCGATGGCGCTCGGAACATTTATCGCCGGGATTTTACTGGCTGAAAGCGAATTCCAGCACGAGCTGGAAATTTCTATTGAGCCGTTTAAGGGATTGCTACTCGGGTTGTTCTTTATTTCGGTCGGAATGGCGCTGAATATTGGTGTGTTGTTCACTCATCTGTTGGATGTGTTGTTAGGTGTGTTGGCGCTGGTATTTATCAAAAGCGCTGTTTTGTATGGCCTGGCGCGCACATTCGGCTTGCGTCGTTCGGTACGCCTGCAATTTTCCGGGGTACTCAGCCAGGGCGGTGAGTTTGCCTTCGTGTTGTTTTCAGCCGCGTTCTCTCAACATGTTTTAAATGCAGAACAACTGGCACTCCTGTTGGTGGTCGTGACGCTGTCGATGATGACCACACCGGTGTTGATGCAGGTTATTGACCGCATTCTGGCTCGTCGCTACAACGCACAAGAAGAGAGCGATGAGAAGCCGTTTGTGGAAGATAATGACCCGCAGGTGATTATTGTTGGCTTCGGGCGGTTTGGTCAGGTGATTGGCCGTTTGTTGATGGCGAATAAAATGCGTATTACCGTGTTAGAACGGGATGTCAGTGCTGTCAGTGTAATGCGTAAATACGGCTATAAAGTTTACTATGGCGATGCTACCGAACTGGAACTGCTGCGAGCCGCCGGGGCGGCAAAGGCCAAAGCTATTGTGATCACCTGTAATGAACCGGAAGATACAATGACACTCGTGCATTTGTGTCAGCAACACTTCCCTAATCTGCATATTCTGGCCCGAGCCAGAGGGCGTGTGGAAGCCCATGAACTGCTGCAAAACGGCGTTAAGGACTTCACCCGCGAAACTTTTTCCAGTGCGTTAGAGTTGGGGCGTAAGACGCTGTTGGAATTGGGCATGCATCCGCATCAGGCATATCGCGCGCAACAACATTTTCGTCGTCTTGATATGCGGATGTTACGCGAACTGATGCCGCAACATCATGGCGATGTAGCGCAAATATCCAGAGTTACAGAAGCCCGTCGTGAGCTGGAAGATATCTTCCAACGAGAAATGCTGCATGAAAGTCGGCAGTTAGATGGGTGGGATGAATACGAATAATATCGGAGAAAACGATGGCAAATACGCCAAACAACAAGGCAAAGACACATAAAAGGTTTATCGCCGGAGCTGTCTGCCCGCAGTGTAACGCATTGGATACACTCGCATTATGGCGTGAAGATCAGCTTGAAGTGGTAGCGTGTGTCAAATGCGGTCACCATCAGCGTCAGACGAATGAACAGGTCAGTCAACACCTTCGTCCACATGAACACGTGATTGCTCTTTTCCATCCAGAGTAGTGTTATCCGTCGCTATTTTTAATACTGGAGAGTACAGCGGTGCGGATTTCAGCTACAATCTGTGCCAATTTTTGTTTCAAGGGTAGGAAATATCATGAAAGTGGCAAAAGACGTGGTGGTCAGCCTGGCTTACCAAGTGCGTACAGAAGACGGTGTTTTAGTTGATGAGTCTCCGGTGAGTGCGCCTTTGGATTACCTGCACGGGCACGGCTCCTTGATCGTTGGTTTGGAAAAAGCACTGGAAGGCCATGAAGCTGGCGACAGCTTTGACGTACGTGTGAATGCCGACGAAGGCTACGGCAGCTATGATGAAAATCTGGTGCAACGCGTACCGAAGGGCGTTTTTATGGGCGCTGACGAGCTGGAAGTGGGTATGCGTTTCCTGGCGGATACCGATCAGGGTCCAGTACCGGTAGAAATCACAGCGGTTGAAGACGAGCACGTTGTCGTTGATGGTAACCACATGCTGGCGGATCAGGATCTGAACTTCCACGTTGAAGTCATTGCTATCCGTGAAGCGACAGAAGAAGAACTGCAACATGGCCACGTACATGGTGAGCATGATCATCACCACGAACACGGTGACGGTTGCTGCGGCGGCCATTAAAAAATTTGACTCTATCAGCCAAAAGCCAGCCGAGATCCTGAGTGACACGCATGATGAGGTTATGTCGCATTAAGGTGCAGTCCGGTAACATGCTGTTTTTTTCTGATGTTACCTGCCCATGCCTCTAATAAGAAAAGCCTTCCGTCGCCTGCATTATCCCGTCGATGTTATCGCACAATGTGTTCGCTGGTATCTCGCCTATTCACTGAGCCTGCGCAATCTCGAAGAGATGATGGCTGAACGCGGTATTGCCGTTGACCATTCCACGTTACACCGCTGGGTTATCGGCCTGGTACCTTTGCTGGATAAAGCTTTCCGTCGGCATAACCGTAGCGTGGGATCTCGGTGGCGAATGGATGAGACCTACATCAAAATCAAAGGCCAGTGGAAATATCTGTACCGCCCGGTGGATACTTCAGGCCAGACCATCGACTTCCCGCTGACCGCCAAACAGGAATTTTATCAGCTTATCGATTATACAAATGATGTCGACCTCCATGAAAAATTGGGGTCACGTATTCAATCCGGTGATCATCAGATAAACTCCCCGTTTTTATCAAAGGGATTCTGATGGCTAAGGTTGATGTAAAATGTCCGTTTTGTAAGCAAACAGCCCCAGTGAAAAAACA
>JBEGTQ010000067.1:0-13217 GCA_041179305.1 Pseudomonadota bacterium
GCAAAGCGAAGTTGATAACCATAAGGTTACGCGCTATGTCAGAAGGACAACACGAAAATGATATTGATGTTTATGAAACCCGTCGATTCACCAAAGCATTAGAAAAACTGCCCGCGGCTCATCTGGTTGTAGTGGAAGATGAAATCGAAAAGATTATCAAAAATCCTGCGACAGGTGAGCAGAAGAAAGGGGATCTCAGTTATCTCCGGGTTCATAAATTTCAGCTCAATAACCAGCTTACTTTGCTGGGGTATAGCTGGGTAGAAGATAAAATCGAGCTTTACCTGTTAAGTTTAGGATCGCACGAAAACTTCTATCAAGAACAAAAGCAGCAGCGCAGGGCCGATCTCAAGTTAATAAGCTGATCGGCATCAAATCTTTAAGGCTCACTCCGATGGGCCTTTTCAGCGTTCGAAATTCCAAACTTTTAGATTGACAACAAAATTTTTATAAATTAATTTTTTATTCACATAATTTTGAGGGACTCTTTTAATTACATTAAGGATAATTCAAAGTTGCCAAATAATTACGAAGAAAAGAATATTTTATTCTGGAATGAGCTGGCAAGAATTCACTCAGGAGTGTCTGATTATGATCTCGTTAATTATAATCCTGATAAATATAGACTGAAAAATATTGAACTTGTCGCGCTCGGTAATATAACTGAAAAGCGAGTTCTTCATCTTCAATGCCATATTGGGTTAGACAGTTTCGCGTTAGAAATGATGGGAGCTGAAGTAACCGCAATCGATTATTCTTCTACAGCGATTGAGACCGCGAATACTATCAAGCAACGTTTTGGACTGAAAACCACGTTCCACTGTTCCAGCGTTTATGACCTCGATTCTCTGGGGCTTGGGACATTCGATATTGTGTTCACGTCCTATGGCGTTCTTGTCTGGCTTGAACGTCTTGATCTTTGGGCAAAAACTATTGCATTACATCTCAAGCCAGGCGGTGACTTCCTGATTATTGATGAGCATCCTATTGCCCGCATGTTCAGCAATCCGCACCAGGACAATACGGCCTTCAACATTAACAACCTTAGACTCGAGATGAGGGAGGGAGAGCCTCTCATCGCCAATTATAAATATTCCTATGCAAATAGTGACCGCCAGATAAAGAATCAAGAGCAGTATGTCTGGTTTCATTCTATCTCTGAAATTATAACAAGTTTAATTGAACAAAATCTGAGGATAACCGAATTTAAAGAATTCAACATGACCTTCTATAAAGCATTTTCTCAGCTCGAATTGAATAAAAATGGATGGTGGTTTTTCAATAGTGAAATACCACCCGTTCCTCTCATGTTCTTATTATTCTTAAAAAAACAGTAGACAAAGGAACTTATATGCAAGAAATAATATTAGCAGTCAATATCCCAATGTTGGCCGATGGCAGCATAACCTATGATGGTAATGTTGTTTTAGCGACCAGAGATAATATTATTACCGCCATAGCTGAAGAACGTGTTTCAAAGAAAAAATACGATGGACGCGTTACCTGCGCGGTGAAAGAAGTGCTGGAAAGAAATAAGCTTACTCTGGATGATATTGCGGTGATTTCCGTTGTTAGTTTCGGGCAACCGATGACCTTTGACGGCGAGTTAGACGGTAAACTCAAACAAGAGATTGATGCATTATTTCCAGGATTTGACAACCTCCATTTAGTTCAGTCTCACCATGCAGCGCATGCGCTGAGTGCTGTTAGCCAGAGTGACTGCCAGCGGGCGCTGGTTGTTGTTGCAGACCATACCGGCAATATTATTGGTGAAAGAACCGATCCGGTTGTGTTGGAAAATAATGCAGCGGAACAAATCAGCTATTACCTGTATGAAGACGGTGATATGCAACTGGTTGCTCAGGACAATACGCAGCCCTGCGATCAGGGATATGGCCGGTTTTATGGCGATGTTACCTGTTACCTTGGGTTCAACAGTTATCGTGAGTCAGGTAAAACAATGGGGCTAGCTTCATTTGGCGACCCAACGGTTTTTGCAAATTATTCCGCCTTTACCGAAGAAGCCAGCGGGGTAGTATCAGCCCTTAAAGATGAGAGCTACACCAGTGATTGTAACAAGGACATTCGGGGCTGGTTTAAAAAGCAAGGGGTAGACATCCCCGAGCGGCGGTTGAGTTCTGAGGTGATTCGTCCTTTCGATATGCACCTTGCGGCTTGGGCGCAGGATCAGTTAGAAAAATCCATTATCCATCGAGCAAAAGGCTTAATTGATAAATATCAGGTGAATACACTCTGCGTAACTGGCGGTGTGGCGATGAATTCAGTGATGAATCGTAAGCTGGAAGAAGCGTTGGGCATCACCGTTTACGTTCCCCCATCTCCTGGGGACGCCGGACTGGCACTTGGCGCTGCAGCGCACTATTTCTGGGAGAGAGATCGCCTGGTGCCGAAGTTCCGTTCCTCACCCTATCTGGGGCCAATTTATTCCCACGATGAAATTATGGCCAGCATTTTGACTTGTGAAAAGGATTTTTGTATTCAGCAGATTAACTATCCCGAGAAACAGGCTGCAAGGATGATTGCAAACGGGAAGGTTATTGGTTGGTTTCAGGATCGCAGCGAATACGGGCCAAGAGCCTTAGGGAACCGCAGTATCCTGGCTTCACCGTCCAATAACTGGACCAAAGAGATCCTAAATAGTCAGATCAAGCTTCGTGAGTGGTTCCGACCCTACGCACCCGTGGTATTAGAGGAAGCTGCTGACACCTATTTTGAGATACTGTCACCCGTGCCTTATATGATGAAAGTCGCGCCGGTAAAGGCTCAGGCCAAGATTGATATGCCCGCCTGTATCCATGTTGACGGTACCGCTAGATTACAGACAGTTTCTGCTGATTCGAATAAAAAATTTTATCGCTTGATTAAGGAGTTGGGGAACCTAACCGGTGTTCCGGTTGTGCTAAATACCAGTTTTAATCTGGCAGGAATGCCAATTGTGGAAAGTCCGATGGATGCAATCAACTGCTTCAAAAAAATGATCGGAATGGACGCGCTCTTTATCGGTAATATTCTTCTCGAAAAACACAGTTTTTTCGAAAAATAAATAAACAGTCATAAACACCGTGAGTGATAATTTATGTTGACCAATAATCAAGTAGTTAACCTGCTGCTGATTGGCTTTGGGCCACATGCTAAAAGAATATACTATCCGCTAGCAGTTGATGCCATTGATGACCCTACATTAAATTTATGTGCTGCGATTGATTTTGTTTCTTCAAAAAAAGATATTGAAGGCTATCTGTTTGGTAAGGCGCTGCAACCAGCCCTGTTTCTCATCAACGATGTCGATAATAGTGAGCAGGCGCTGAGTCCCGAGGTTGAAAAAACGCTCAATCATATCGTCGCACAATACGGGATTAACGGCGTTATTATCGCCACCGAGCCGTTGGGGCATCTGCAATATGCAACATGGGCGTTGGCGGCTGGTTTATCCATATTAATGGATAAACCCATCTCAACCTATGAAAGTATTTCAACCTCTATTTTGAAATCGCTTAAAATTGCGGATGACTACCATTCACTAAATGCACTTTATCAGAAAAAACAGCAGGAGAATCCGTTACTGGTTTTCTCGTTAATGGCACAGCGTCGCTATCAGACGTCTTTCAATTTTATTAAAAGCCGGATTGCCGAGTGTTTTAGCATGACGCACTGCCCAGTGACCAATGTACAAACTTTTCATTCTGACGGTCAGTGGCGTATGCCGAGTGAAATAGCAGAGCAACATTATCACTCTTATAACCAAGGCTACGGGAAATGCTCCCACAGCGGTTATCACTACTTTGATATTGTTCCTTTCGTGCTGGAGTCCGGTTTTGGGGAAGGAAAGATGTTCGATAATATCGAGGTATTCTCAACTGCGATCCGACCCAATGATATTCTCAGTCAGTTCACACTGGATGATTACCGGTCGCTGTTTGGTCAGCGCGAGTTCGATGAAAGTAACTTTTATGATGAAAACCAGTTGAGCCTTTTATTTGATACTTTTGGCGAGGTGGATTGTAGTAGTAGTATTCGTTTTAAGCAGGAGGAGAGAACGCTCACGCTGGCATCGATCAATCTTTGTCACAATGGATATTCTCAGCGTAACTGGGTCACGGCGGCAGGGCGCGATCTTTATAAAGGCAATGGCCGCGTTTCTCATGAATCTCATATCTTTCAGCAGGGGCCGTTCCAGTCTATTCATTTCCATTCTTATAAATCCGATGAATCGCCCGTCTTCGGGCATGAGAATACGCACCAGATCGGTACGAAAGAGCACCTTGAAATCTATATTTTCCGTAACCACAAGATGTTGGGCGGCAAGCACATCGAGATTGTCAATATTGATGATCTCATTGCGATGGAAGGGGGGCGCAACGGTTTGAAAGGCAAATCGAAAGCTAAAGCTTTTTATGAGTTCGTTGCCGGAATGAGAGGCGAGATCGCCGCTGCGGATCTGGTGTCAGACTTCAGCAAACACGAAGTGGGCGCTACCCTCACATCGGCTATTTACCAATCCATCTGCCATGGCTATCACCAATTGAATCCTCTAGTTCGTCGCCGTTTTGTCTGCGGAAAAGCTGTTTATATTCCTGATAAATATGCCTATTTATGATAAATAGAAAATATGTTTTAGCACAAGTTATGGTTCTGTTTCCGCTGGTTATAGCTGCGCCATTAGGACTTGATATCTTCCTGGCGGGCGTACCAATGGCTGCCCTCGAACTTGGTAGTCAAGCGGGTATAACGCAGTGGCTGATCAGTGGGTTTGTGTTGTGTTTAAGTCTCAGCCAGCTATTTTTTGGACCAGTGGTCGACCGGTGGGGGTCGCAGCGGGTGCTGTTGTGCGGGTGCAGCGTTTATGCTCTGGGTGCGCTGGCAGTTTATTTCGCTGACAGTATTTCGCAGCTTATCACGCTGAGGTTGGTGCAAGGGTGCGGCGCGGGAGCGATGGCTGTTGCCGTTTTTGCCAGCGTCCCTTTACGCTTTCACGGGGCAATGGTGGGCAAAGTCTTCAGTATTCTGAACGGCATGATCAGCCTGGTTCCTGTACTGGCACCCATTATTGGTGGGGCACTGATCGTGCGCTACGGCTGGAAATCCAGTTTCTATCTGCTAGGGATTTTCGCACTACTATGCATGGTGCTGGCCAGTTGGCAACCACTACCTGCAGGGAAGAAAGGCGATACCTCTACGCCTGGGGTTTCGGTACTTGCTGGTTATACCAATGTGCTACGCCATCCTCAATTTCAACTGGGGTGCTTTGCTGGCAGTTTTGGCTTTGCCACACAATTAATCTTCTTTTCTAGCTCTCCCATCGTATTGATTGAAATGCTGCAAGTTCCGGTTGATCGTTTTGGTTACTATTTTGCGATTAACGCCTTGGCGATCACCAGCGGCAGTCTGTTGACCGCCAGGCTATTGGGGCGAGTGCAAGAGAACGTTATTTTGTTTGTCGGTGCCATATTAATCTTGCTCGCAGGGCTTCTATTTATCATCACTGTCTATCTGTTTTTTATCTCGGTTTGGGCTTATATCTTAGCGGCGACGATAGGTAGTCTGGGGTTTGCGCTACTAATTGGTACCGGTGCCGCTATTGCGCTTACACCATTTAACCAAATGTCTGGACGGGCTTGCGCGCTTATGGCGGCAATACAGATGTCATTCTCCTCGCTGGTTTCCTGGTTGGTCATCGCTACCTGGAGTGCGCAATGGTCGTCAATGATTGTGGCATATGTTCTATTGGCTGCGGCTATAATGGTTTTGCTGCACCGTGCCAACGTCAATACATAGAAAGCGCAATCAGTATGAACAGTAGTACGCCTGCGGCATGGGCTTTCGACGCGGCTGTTGTGCATCGCCAAACAACAGCACATTTCATTTCCCCGACAGCGACTGGCGATCGGTCAGATATTCCTCAATCTATTATAATCGTCTTTATCTAAAGGAACATACGATGAAACTTCGAAACGCAATTAGTAAACGCCGGGCGTGAAAAACGTTACACCCAGGGCTCGGTAAACTCGGTGATCCAGCGAGCTTCTTCACTGGTATTTGATAGTGTGAAAGATAAGAAATTTGCTACGGCCAACAGGACGAACGGCGAGCTGTTCTATGGGCGCAGGGGCACATTGACGCATTTTTCTTTCCAGAAGGCGATGGCGGGGTCTGAAGCCCAATCGTACGAAAACGTACGCTAAGTATATTTTTTAACCATGTCAGCGTTTTATTACCTTGAAAATTAGGCTGTCATAAAGGCCAATCATCCGCCTCGTCCGCCTGCTTAAGAGGTCTGAGCTTGCCCTTTGTTACCTGTTCTGCAAGCGTAAATGTATAGTGCCCCAGCATATTGATATGCGCATGCCGCAGTGGCGAAAGCCGGACTTCATCTTCTTCATTAATGACTTCGCCATCATCACGCAAATGTGCCAGTGCGGCCTGCATATAAATGGTATTCCAGAGCACAACGGCATTGGTCACCAGCCCCAGAGCGCCTAGTTGTTCCTCCTGCCCATCCTGATAGCGCTTTCTGATCTCGCCTTTCTGCCCGTGACAAATTGCTCTGGCGACAGCATGTCTGCTTTCTCCCCGGTTAAGCTGGGTCAGGATGCGACGTCGGTAATCCTCATCATCAATATAATTCAGCAGGTACAGTGTCTTATTTATTTTCCCAGCTTCGATAATTGCCTGTGTTAATCCTGAAGGGCGATCACTGCTCAGCAACGAACGAATCAAAACTGACGCCCGAATTGTCCCCAGCGTCAGGGAACCGGCCATGCGCATCATGTCATCCCAGTGTTGCTCTATCTTCCGGGCATTCGCAGCATTGCGGGCGATATCATTTAGCACGCCATAATCTGCATCTTTATCAACACGCCAAAATACAGAGGCTCCTGCATCAGCCAGACGGGGAGAAAACTGATAGCCCAGCAGCCAGAAAAGACCAAAGATCAGATCACTGGAACCGGCCGTATCTGTCATTATCTCAGTCGGGTTTAGTCCGGTTTGCTGCTCCAGTAGCCCTTCCAGCACGAAAATAGAATCCCTTAGCGTGCCTGGAACGACAACGCCATGAAATCCGGAGTACTGATCTGAAATGAAGTTGTACCAGGTGATCCCGCGACTGGAGCCAAAATATTTTCGGTTGGGGCCTGCATGTACCGTTCGTACCGGGGCAATAAACCGCATGCCGTCAGCAGAAGCCACCTCACCACCGCCCCATTTCTGAGCCAGAGGCAGAGTAGACTGGTAATCAACCAGTCTGGCGTTTGCTTTTACCAGCGTTTCTGCTCTGAGATAATTTTGTTTGGTCCAGCTCAGACGATAACGGGTCAGCGCCGGAATATTGGGTCGAATAAAGGGCTCCATGCCAATATTACAGGCTTCAGCCAGCAATACCGCGCAGATACTGACGGTCAGGTCATCCATACGCGCGCCCGCCTCGCTTGCATGGGTAAATTCATCTGCAAATCCTGTATGCGCGTTAATCTCAAGAAGGAGTTCTGTCAGATCGACAATTGGCAGCAGGTCAGATATACGTTTCGAGAGTAACTTCAGCGTCATCGGCTCATCCAGTCCGTTCAGATGAGCAATGGTCAGCTTCGTGCGTTTATCGGTGAAATCCAGTGAAACAGCCTGATTATCGGCAAAATTTTTAGCTACCTGTCGGTACACAGTGTCAAGCTGCCGGGTCAGTGCATTGACGGCCTCTCCGGCGTTGAGGGGATGCCCAAGGGAGCGATATACCTGCACTCTGTTGGTGTGCCAGTCCTGCCCCTGGAGAAGTTTAGCCCGCGGATCTCCCCAGCGCTCGCCCCGTGCGACGTAAATATCCCGACGTCGCAGACTGTCCTGTAACTTATTCATAACACAAAGGGTATAGCCCTGTCGGGATAAATGACCATCTTTGCCATAGCAGAGTCGTTTCCAGGGGCCGGTAATTATCGCCATTGGCGCATCATCAATATGCTGCCTCCGGGTTGACCTGATCGCCGCAAGGTAGCGTATAGCCTCCAGCGTTGTTTCACCTGCCGGAGCCGCGCTGAATTCAATATTCTCCAACAAACAGGGAAGAAAGCGGCGGACTCTCCCATATTGTTCCACCATTTCATCGTGAAAACTGGTGTCAGAAGGTCGGGCGATGGTGTTTATAAATGCGATGGTATCGGCCAGCTTGGCTGGAGGAAATTTCCCGAATATTGTCGAGCGGATCAACTCACAGTCAATATTTTCATCCAGGAGCACCGAGCAGATATGTGCCAGTTCTAATGCTGACTTATCAAGGTCTTTCAGTGTCCGCAGTCGTTTTTTCTGCCCAATTTTTTTCGCCTCCCGGCCGATATCAGCGATAATCCCATCCAGAACGTCCAGCGCGTCATCCAGTGCCGATATTTCGCAGGAACGGACAAAGGCAACCAGCATAGCTGTTCGTCTTGCGGGCGGCATCCGGGCTATTTTGTACACTGAAATCATATCAGCATACCGGGCGAGTGCATTGAAACGCACCGGAGGAATACCGGTGAAGTCGAGATCCTGCATGCCAAATGCTTTCAGTTTCAGGTAGCGCGCAACGGCCTGATTAAATGCTGGGCCACTGATGGCAACAGGACCTTTTCTTAACTGATCAAAACGTGAGGTACGTACTCCGTCAGGCATCTGTAACAGCTCTTCAAGTAATGAGCACTGTTCGCCTGATGCCAGTCCGGACAGACGTGACCAGAGCCTGTCTGCTGATTTTTCACGTATTTCGGATATCAGACGGGTCAGCGTGGTGACGCCCGGCAACAGTATTTTATTTTGCAGAAGCCAGCTGGTAGCCAGATCGAAAAGCAGACCCGGTCGTTCGTTGCTGAGCCAGCTGCGGGTGAACAGTAACCGACTCAATCTGAAAGTCCACGGCCACGAAAAATCACGATAGCCATACTGACGACGGATCAGTGCCTGATGTTCACGTAGCGTGGTTTCTCTTCTGGAGTAGTCGGACAGAACGCCCGTATCGGATATTCCCAACTGTCGGGCAACAAACCACAGTACGTTGGTCGGGATCGTTGACAAGTCATAAGGCCATGTACCAAGAAATCGAACGCTGCCAATCAGCAATGCCACTGCCAGACGGTTTGCCCTTCCGCGCCGGTTGTTAATGAAATCCATATCCACTTCGTCCAGCAGAAAGAAACGAGCAAGCTGAATGTCATTAGGCTCACCAGAGAACTGACCATAACTGGCACGTTGTTCCGCGTTTAAAAAATCTGCTGGCAAAAGTGCCTCCCTAGTATGAGTAAAGAAAACGGTCGTTTTCTTTACTCTGAATTCCCGTTTCTAATTCAAACGGAACAACTGAAGAATTTTTAGCAATATACTCGATAAATAAATCAATGTTAATATTGATAAGTAAATAACGAGTTTGTTAACAAAAAGTAGGTGTAATCATGTTGATCGGGTATGCACGGGTCTCAACCGATGACCAGAATCTGAATTTGCAGCGAGATGCACTCCAGCTGGCAGGATGTGAAAAAATATTTGAAGACCAGATCAGTGGATCCAGAGCCGAGCGTCCTGGCCTTCAGGCAGTTTTAGAATTTGCGCGATCCGGAGATACACTGGTTATCTGGAGGCTGGATCGTCTGAGCAGGTCACTGAAAGATCTGATTGAAATGGTTAAATTACTGGAATCAAAATCTATAGGGCTAAAGAGTTTACAGGAATCGGTCGATACCACATCCAGTTCGGGAATGCTCATCTTTCATTTGTTTGGCGCTCTGGCCGAGTTTGAACGCGATCTGACTCGTGAAAGAACACAGGCGGGGTTGCAGGCTGCACGAGCAAGGGGACGAAAAGGAGGAAGGCCAAAAGCTTTGAGTAATGATAAGCAGGCTCTCGCGGTACAGCTCTACGACGAAAGGAAGCATACCGTTGAACAGATTTGCCAGTTAATGGGAGTATCGAGACCCACACTTTATAAGTATGTGGATGCTGCAAAAACATGGGCTTGAACTAATGAATGATGAAATAACTGTTCCATTTCACTTAAAAATAATTAGCTTTACATTTGGGCTAATCACCGACTGGCGCGTTGCGGTAACAACTTCATTTTTACTGATTTTTTTTGGGTATATCATTGATATTTACTGTCAGAAAATATTTTATCTCACCGCAATGTCATCTGTCGTGACGTTTATTGGCCTTATTTTAACAATAAAAAATCATTACTTAAAAAATCTGAACAGTGTTCATGATATAGCTACAGGGTATGATGGTGATTCATGTGGGTTTGGTGATGACATGAATAATTATCTTAAAAATCAATCTTATCGGAGTGATGTGATCCGTCGAGCTACTGATGAAGGATTGGGATTGATTATTATATTGTCCGGAACACTGCTAAATGCCTTTGGAAGTTTAATTCCTTTGATGGATTTGTCTAATCATTAACCCCCATACTATGTAAATTTGGTGAAGTTATGGCAGAAAAATTAGTGTTAGCAACCCTTAATGTTGAACAGATTGAAAACGCAAAGCTTGCCAATGGCAGCCGGAAGAAAATAACCCATGCGGTTATCTGTGGAGAATACGGTCAGTTGTTTGGAAGTGAAAAGTTCTGCAGGAAATACTTTGATGCATGGAGTGAAATATTCCCGCATATTTTCCATTCATCCTCTGAAGTTACAGTGTATGAAATAGGGGAATACTTAACAACTTTCAACCTCGTTAATAAGTTAATTTTGCTCAATGAGCATAGAACATCAGAAAAATAAGCCAAACGCAGAAATGAATCTGACTAGATAGGTATGACAAAGGCGGGCAATTGGTCACAAATTGTACTTAACGTACGTTTTCGTACGGTTGGGCTTCAGACCCCAGTGCGACATGATGCTGTATAAATCGTTGTTCTCCGATTCGAGAGAACCGCCTGTATCACCAGGTGAACCTAGGATCCTGAATAAAGTAGCGGATCTGACAACGTAACAAAACGCACTCTGATGCGTGGGATACAAATCGTGAGAGGCGTGTCTTCCTGACAACCACAGTCGGGTAAGTGCAAGGTAGTCAGCACGGTGAACATAAGTGAATCTACGTAGAACGCGTCACGAGGTAAGCAGCGGAAGTGGTTAACACGCTGTGGCCAAAAGGCACCGAGGGTGGGTAGAAGACTATGGGGTTATCTTCTCGTGATCCATATGCCCTCCGCATTCAAGTAGGCACCTAACCTGACACACGAGATATGCGGAACATGGTAAGCCCGTAGCGCTCCCTTCGGGAAAGCTGATCGCGAGGTCAGCCGATAGCTCTGCGGGTAAAGGATACTGGAAAAAGCGAAAGCCGGACTGTAATGGCCCGGACAGGAGTTTAAACGTTACTCAACGCGAAAGCGTAGCCCACTTCCAGTTGGTCTCTCTTTGCAAGAGAGTTTTCAGAACCTTATCAATGAGGTAAAGCAAATGACAGTAACCGGTCAACGGTCTGGTGCAACCTCAGCCTCTGCAAAATGGCAGTCCATCAACTGGTCGGTCATTGAACAGCAGGTTTCAAGGCTGCAAATGCGTATTGCAAAGGCAATGCGGGAAGGCCGCTATGGCAAGGTTAAATCCCTGCAATGGCTGTTGACCCACTCGCATGCAGCCAAATTACTGGCAGTACGGCGAGTTTCTCAAAACAAAGGCAGTAAAACTGCTGGCACTGATGGTATTACGTGGCGAACCGACAACCACAAATTGACCGCTGTCGAACAGCTCAAACGGCGTGGCTATCATGCTAAACCGCTGAGACGCGTTTATATTCCTAAAAAGAACGGCAAACAGCGCCCTTTGGGCATCCCTTGTATGATTGATAAAGCACAGCAGGCGCTGCATCTGCTGGCTCTGGAGCCGATATCGGAAACGATAGCGGACAAAAACTCATACGGGTTTCGCCCAAAACGCTGCGCGGCCGACGCTGTTGAGCAATGTTTTAAAACGTTATGTAGGAAAACATCTGCACAATGGATCCTTGAAGGCGATATAAAGACCTGTTTTGACAAAATCGGTCATGAATGGCTCATTGAAAATATCCTGATAGACAAATCAATGTTACGCCAATGGCTGTCAGCTGGCTATATCGATAAAGGCTTGTTTTATCATACTGATGCAGGAACCCCACAGGGTGGAATTATCTCTCCAACGCTGATGTTACTGACACTGGCAGGACTGGAGCAGCGCATTAAACAGGCTGCGCCCAGAAAAGCAGAGAAGGTCAACTTCATCTCCTACGCCGATGATTTTGTGGTCACCGGTGCTTCAAGGGAGTTGCTGGAGAATACAATAAAACCGTTAATTGTGTCGTTCCTGAAAGAGCGCGGGCTGGAACTCTCTCCCGAGAAGACTATCACGACGTCCATCAGGCAGGGATTTGATTTTCTGGGTTTCAATATTCGTAAATACAGAGATAAATTGTTGATTAAACCCAGCAAAGCCAACGTATTAACGTTCATTCGGAACATAAGAGCGCTCATCAAATCTCATCCCACAATGGCTACAGGTGAATTGATCAGACTACTCAATCCCAAATTACGGGGCTGGGGAAACTATTACAGACACAGCGTCGCCAAACAAACCTTTGGATATGTTGACTGCCAGATATTCAAAACATTACAGCGCTGGGCAAAGCGAAGACATCCGAACAAAGGTGCAAGATGGGTAACCAGAAAGTACTTTTTACCGGAATATGCGCGGTACTGGTGTTTTCGGGGGAAGTCACATATTGATGGTGTGACGCTCTCAGAATATCTGACTCAACTGGTCACTATCCCGATAAAACGGCATACCAAAATCCGCTGTGAGGCAACACCTTATGATCCGACATTCGCCAGTTACTGGCGATCACGTAAGGAAAATCGGGACAAAAGCCGAAACAGCTGGCATATGTCGCTGGAAACCGCGTTATGAGAAGTTTGCCGGGTAACAATAATTGCCTTTGAGAGGCTTGAGCGGAGTGCGGTGAAAGTCGCACGCTCCGTTCTTAGGAGAGCACAGTCAGGCAACTGGCTGTGCTTATCCGACATAAGAGCCGCTACAGTCGTTTGTTCAGGGTGCAACAGTGCCGGTAAAAAGACGTTATGGTAAATTATTTGCTGTACTTAATTGGGTACATGTTGCATACTAACGCCATAACTGAAGGGAGCCAACAAGATGCACGCAATCACTTTTACTGATGCCCGTAAACATTTTGCTGATACCATG
>JBEGTQ010000068.1:0-27944 GCA_041179305.1 Pseudomonadota bacterium
CTTGTAGTAGCTCAGAGCTAAGAACTGATAGCTGCCAGCACCTGATTATTTTCTCATTCTGCCCCTCATATCTCCTTTGCGTGGTTCAACCTCCGTCGTCAGATATGCCGATAACAAAAGCATAAATGGGTGGGATGTGTTCACTACATTTGCCAATATCTTTACCCAGAACTTAACTCTCTCAATGCGTTCTGATTATCCTGGTCTCAAAACCCAAATCTATAATCGCCTGACATTGCTCACTCACTGCAATTTTACGTCTTGTTTTAAATTTATTAAACATATTTGCCATCATAAGACAAATTATAGCGACTTTTAGCTAAATATTGGTTATTTTGTTTAGGATAAAAAACAAAACAATCGTTACTGGTTGCCGACAGGTATTGGTCGGTGCCAGAACAACTGGCTACAGAGATGTGAGTAATGAGCGAAATCTTTGATGTGAATACGGCTATTTACCCGTTTCCTGCACGACCCGCCCCGCTTGATACCGATGAAAAAGCCTTTTACCGTGAGAAAATCAAAACACTGTTAAAGCAGCGTGATGCCGTGTTGGTCGCTCATTATTATACTGATCCTGAAATTCAGGCATTGGCCGAAGAAACCGGCGGTTGTGTGGCTGACTCACTTGAAATGGCACGCTTTGGCAATAACCATCCGGCATCGACCTTACTGGTTGCAGGCGTGCGCTTTATGGGGGAGACGGCCAAGATCCTTAATCCAGAGAAACACATATTGATGCCGACGCTGA
This sequence comes from Pseudomonadota bacterium, assembly GCA_041179305.1. GTDB lineage: Bacteria > Pseudomonadota > Gammaproteobacteria > Enterobacterales > Enterobacteriaceae > Yersinia. The sequence goes on from JBEGTQ010000068.1 coordinate 752, forward strand.
ATGCAGAATGTTCGCTGGATCTCGGTTGCCCAGCCGATGAGTTTGCGGCATTCTGTGACAGCTATCCGGACCGCACCGTGGTGGTGTATGCCAATACCTCGGCGGCAGTTAAAGCCAGAGCTGACTGGGTGGTGACCTCCAGCATTGCGGTTGAGCTTATTGAGCATCTCGATAGTCTGGGTGAAAAAATCATCTGGGCACCGGATCGCCATCTGGGCCATTACGTCCAGAAGAGGAGTGCTGCTGATGTATTGTGCTGGCAGGGGGTCTGTATCGTCCATGACGAATTTAAAACCCAGGCGCTGGCTCGGATGAAAGCGTTACATCCTGATGCTGCCGTGTTGGTGCATCCAGAGTCACCGCAGGCCGTGGTGGATATGGCGGATGCTGTCGGTTCGACCAGTCAACTGATTCAGGCGGCGAAAACCTTGCCACAAAAAAAACTGATTGTAGCGACCGATCGCGGTATTTTTTATAAAATGCAGCAGACTTGCCCGGATAAGGAATTTTTCGAAGCGCCGACGGCAGGTGAAGGCGCGACATGCAGAACGTGCGCTCATTGCCCTTGGATGGCAATGAATGGTCTCAAAGCGATTACTGAAGGGTTGGATCAGGGTGGTATCATGCATGAAGTACGTGTTGATGAAAAATTGCGTCAGCAGGCGCTGATACCGTTAAATCGCATGTTGGATTTTGCCAATCAGTTGAAGTTACAGGCCAAAGGCAATGCCTAAACATTTCAGACGGGTGGCACAGTCCATAATGACAGGAAATCGTGTCGTTCAGGTGGCAGCAGCGTCAGCCGTTGGAGCGCCGGTAGGCGTGGTAAACGCTTTACTTAATGAACGATAAAACAGGGTGTTAACGGCTAAAAGGATCACCAAATGGACTTCTTCAGTACGGGTAATATATTGGTGCATATCCCGCTGGGTGCGGGCGGATATGATCTTTCATGGATAGAGGCGATAGGTACTTTGTTTGGGCTGCTGTGTATTTGGTATGCCAGCAAAGAGAAAATCATTAACTACTTGTTTGGTCTGATTAATGTGACCTTATTCGCAGTGATTTTCTTCCAAATTCAGCTCTATGCCAGTTTGTTATTACAGTTGTTTTTCTTCGTTGCCAACCTTTACGGTTGGTATGCATGGAGCAAACAGACGCCAGATAATCAGGTTGAATTGAAAATTCGCTGGTTATCTTTGCCCAAGGCATTGGCGTGGGGGGCGGTCTGTGTGGTGGGTATCTCTTTGATGACGCTGAATATCGACACGGTATTTGCCTGGCTAACCCGCGCGGCGGTGACGGTGATGCAGAGCATGGGCGCTAATGTGCAAGTGCCTGAGTTGCAACCCGATGCCTTCCCGTTTTGGGATTCCACCATGATGGTATTGTCGATTGTTGCAATGATTTTGATGACCCGTAAATACGTGGAAAACTGGCTCATTTGGGTAGTGATTGACGTTATCAGTGTGGCGATCTTTGCCTATCAGGGTGTGTATGCGATGGCGCTGGAATATGTTTTGCTGACGCTGATTGCTCTGAACGGTTCATGGTTGTGGATTAAGAGTGCGGGGCGAAATCATTCACGCCCATTGTCGGTTCAGAATCAATAATCACTTAGCCAGGCCACTTTCATGGGAAACAGTGGCCTGCTTGTCATGAGTGATGGTGATGATGGTTTGCCGTGGAGGAGGTTTGATTAATGGCACAATCGGGAGCTTTGCAACGCTGATACTCCATTTGAATGGTAGCGTGGTCAATGTTGTAATGATGTAATAAATGGTGCTGGATACGTTGCAGTAATTCATCATTATCCCTTGGTGGGATCACCTGGGCATGGAGCGTCATAAGCCGCTGGTCGCCGACTTGCCATAGATGAACATGATGTACATCACGCACTTCATAAATACTGGTACATAAGTCTTTCCGCAGCGTTGCAATATCAATCTCTTGCGGCGCCCCTTCCAGCAATTCATGAAAACTTTCTTTCAGTAAGCGCCAGGCACTGCGTAACACCAGTATCGAAACCAATATCGACAAGATTGGGTCGATAGGCGTCCAGCCAGTCGTCAGGATCACTACCGCTGCAACGATTGCGCCTACCGAACCGAGTAAGTCACCCAGTACATGTAAGACAGCGGCGCGTACATTGATATTCTTTTCTTGCTCTCCGCGATGCAGTATCCAGAAGCAAAATATATTCGCGAATAACCCGGCAATGGCGATGATCAACATTGGTACGCCCATCACCTCATGTGGTGAAAAGAAGCGGCGTGCAGCTTCCCAGACAATCAAAACGACAATGAGCAATAATGCTGCTGCATTGACAAAAGCCGCCAGAGTCGTTAGCCGTAGATAGCCAAAGGTATGGCGAGAGTCTGGTTTACGTTGAGAAAAATGCACAGCCATTAACGCGATAAATAATGCAGCCGAGTCTGTCAACATATGGCCCGCGTCGGCCAGTAACGCCAGCGAGCCAGACAACCAGCCACCAATGGCCTCCGCCACCATAAACAGTGTAGTGACCGTGAAGGCTATCAGCAGCCGTTTGCTGTTGCTGTCTTGTGGGAAAAATGAAGATGCTGCCATATTTATCCTTGGATCATGAGATAGGTGCGCAGAGCTAAATTGTTTACTTATGTTAACTCTGACAGGGATTGATTCAAGCCTTGAATTAACTGCAATAATAGGTTTTGCAGTTGAATATAAGTTTCTGGGGCAACTTTACCTTGCTGATATTGGGGTCGTGACGCAGATTTAGTGTTGTAATATTCTTAGCCTTTTGGGTGCTTGATGGCAAAGATTGATGTGGTTTGTCCCCGCTGTTCTGAAATTCAAGGAGTGATCCGAAACGGTCATTCCAGTTCAGGGGAGCAGCTCTATCGCTGTAATCAATGCCTGAAGACCTTTCAGTTCAAGCATCGCTACAAGGGTGCTGCGGATAAGCCTCAATACAGTTCTCCGTCACCTAAAAAACTTGCCCCGTACCAGGTAGCACAGCACGTTGAAGCCGGTGCAGAAGTTGTTATCTGCTGTGAAGCTGATGAACAGTGGTCATACGTGCGGTGTAAAGGCAATCAGCGCTGGCTGTTTTATGTTTACGACCGCATTCGAAAACGCGTCCTTGCCCATGTATTTGGGCCACGTAACGCGCTGACATTACAGCGCGTTCTGGTTGTGCTGAGTCAGTTTAACATCGCCTTCTACATGACCGACGCCTGGCCTGTGTACCGGACGTTACTGGCTTCAACCAGCCATGCTATAAGCAAAAAATACACCCAGCGGATAGAGCGACATAATCTTAACTTGCGGATCCATCTTAAGCGACTTGCACGCAGGACTATCTGCTTCTCAAAATAACTTGAATCACTGACTTGCGTCAGCTCATCGGTATTATTTCGCTTACTGCCTTCTTGCATCCTGAAGGGCGACAGGTATAAAGCAATAAAGTAGATTTACAGTATTCTATTCACAAGCTAAATTGGTGCAGACATACGCTGTGCGATGACCGTCACAAGACTTAATGGAAGAGCTATGACTTACCAGAATGATGACCTACGGATTAAAGAAATTAAGGAACTCCTGCCTCCTGTTGCGCTGTTAGAAGCGTTTCCCGCCACGATTAAAGCGGCAGAAACGGTATCCAAGACCCGCAATGTTATTCACAACATTTTGTGTGCTAAGGATGACCGCTTGCTGGTGGTGATTGGCCCATGTTCCATTCACGATACATATGCGGCCAGCGAATATGTGGCTCGTTTACTGATACTGCGTGAGGAATTGCAAGGCGAGCTTGAAGTTGTGATGCGGGTTTATTTTGAAAAACCGCGTACTACTGTGGGTTGGAAAGGCCTGATTAACGATCCCCGTATGGACAACAGCTACGATATTAATGACGGTTTGCGTATTGCACGTAAGTTATTGTTAGACATCAATAACAGAGGGTTACCGGCAGCCGGTGAGTTTCTGGATATGATAACGCCACAATATCTGGCTGATCTCATGAGTTGGGGTGCGATTGGTGCACGTACCACTGAGTCTCAGGTTCACCGTGAATTGGCCTCGGGTCTGTCTTGTCCGGTTGGTTTTAAAAATGGTACTGATGGTACGATTAAAGTTGCAATTGATGCCATTAACGCGGCAAGTGCACCGCATTGCTTCCTGTCTGTGACCAAATGGGGTCATTCCGCGATTGTAAATACCGCCGGTAACGAAGATTGCCATATTATTCTGCGTGGTGGAACCGTGCCAAATTACAGCAGTGCCGATGTTGCTGCGGTGAAAGAAGGGCTAAGCAAAGCTGGCCTGAACCCACAGATTATGATTGATTTCAGCCATGCCAACAGTTGCAAACAGTTTAAAAAACAGATGGAAGTTTGCAAAGATGTTTGCAACCAAATTGCTCACGGTGAAAAGTCCATCATAGGCGTGATGATTGAAAGCCATTTGGTGGAGGGTAATCAGCATCTGGAAAGTGGCGAGCCACTGGTTTACGGCAAAAGTGTTACCGATGCCTGTATCGGCTGGGAAGATACAGAAATTGTGTTACGTGAGTTGGCTGATGCGGTGAAAGCACGTCGTCAGTAGAGAGTGTCCGGACTTACTGATCCACTACACAATATTATTCGTGCGGGGTAAACCCATAAATTTTGAAGATCTCAGTGGCTTGTGGGCTTTTCAGGTAATCATAGAAATCTTTAACAGTTTGATTTTCATGACCTTTAACAATCGCCATTGGGTATTCAATCGGCTTATGACTTGCTTCCGAGAAGGTGCCTACAACTTTAACTTTGTTACTGGCTATGGCATCTGAACCATAGACGATACCCAGTGGTGCTTCTGCGCGCTCGACCAGTGCCATCGCGCTACGCACGTTATTAGCCCGTGCCATTTCTGGCGCTAACACTGCCCAGGCATCTAAATGCTCCAGAGATTCTTTAGCGTAAATCCCAGCAGGAACATGATCAGGATCACCGACAGCCAAACGACCGCCATCCAGTAATTTCTTCCAGTCGGTTTTTTTATCAATAACCACGCTGTCAATTTTGCTATCTTGTGGTGCAATTAGCACCAACGTATTACCTAACAGGGTATAACGAGTATTAGCAACTATTTGCTGTTTATCAATCGCGTAATCCATCCATTGCTGACTAGCGGAGATAAACAGGTCAGCCGGCGCACCTTGCTCGATCTGGCGTGCCAGAGTAGAAGAGGAAGCATAAGAGGCAACAACATCAACCTGCTTCTCTTTTTGATACTGCGCCGCAATGTCCTGTAAGGCATTGGTCAGTGAGGCTGCCGCAAATATTGTAACATTGCCAGCGGCAATTACAGAACTGGAGAACACGACCAGCAGTACTGCACTGGCTGCCCATTGGCTCAATTTACCGCATTGATTCTTCATCTTTGCTCTCCGCATTAGCCATGCTCGCTATATAGATTGGAATATAACGCAACATCATAAGCAGGTCATGCAATTTATCGACAATATGAGAAGTAACTTGAGTTATGACAATACATTAAGAAAATATGCAAAAATAGATAGCGAAGGATAATGAACGAAAATGCTCAATGTTGATACGTTGGGCAGTTAGAAGTCAGCTCAAGAATGTTTTGTATAATGGCCACTCTTAGAGATAGTGTTAAACACTTCACCTAACCCGTAGATCAGCCCCAGGATCACTGCCATCACCACCGGCACCATGACCACAGCAAAAGCCAAACTTTTCAATAATTCTAACATGTCAGCCTCTTATTACAGCTCGTTTTGCGATAATCCAAGGTTATCATAATACCCAAAATTACTATCTATCATTTACTGTAAATCATATCAGTAATGAATTAACCCTGTTATTTTAACCCATTGGAAAGCAACCTGCCAAACGTGCGATTTAAGTATATACCCGTTATCTTTCAAGAGGCAGGTGTGTTGGTTGCACTCACTCATCTGAATCACATTACCAGGCTCATCGGGATTTTCTCGTTTGTCGCCTTCTTGCACGTTGAAATCTATTAGGTATAAGCAGGCGCTTAGATAACAATCACCTTTTCCCACCGGAGTAAAAAACATGCAGGCCGAAATCCTTCTTACCCTAAAATTTCAACAACGCCTGTTTGCCGATCCGCGACGCATTACGTTGTTAAAACAAATTCGGCATACCGGGTCTATCAGTCAGGGGGCGAAACTGGCGGGAATCAGTTACAAAAGTGCCTGGGATGCAATTAATGAAATGAATACGTTAGCTGAGGAAATACTTGTAGAACGGGCCACCGGCGGCAAAGGTGGCGGCGGAGCCAAGCTGACCCGTTACGGAGAACGCCTAATTCAGTTGTATGATTTACTCGCCAAGATTCAGCAGAAAGCATTTGATGCTCTGAAAGATGATTCACTGCCACTGTATAGCTTGTTGGCAGCCATTTCTCGCTTTTCGCTGCAAACGAGCGCCCGCAATCAGTTTTTCGGTACCATTATTGAACGTGATCATCAACAAGTACAGCAACATGTCAATATCCTGCTCGCGGATGGCAGAACCCGTTTATCGGCCGCACTGACCCAACAAAGTGCAGATCGTCTGCAACTGTCAGCCGGCAAAGAGATATTAGCGTTGATTAAAGCGTCGTGGGTAAAACTTGTTACTGATCAGGTCGTCGCGGGGGCTGCGGATAACTCTCTGCCGGGAACAGTGGCCAGTATCGAATCGGGTCATGAGCATAGTGAAGTGATTGTTACCTTAACCGGTGGGGTCAGCTTGTGCTCGACCCAAACCAACAGTGAATTGCAAAAACTGAATTTGCATGTTAATAGTGACGTTATCGCACAATTCAATGCTGATAGAGTGATTATCGCAACTCTTTGCTAAATGGTGCCCAACAGAGCAATTTTCGCTACAGCGTGCATTTGTCATTCGAGCAACGCCAACAGTTAGTCAGCGAAGAGTGGTCGCGTATAAGACTGACCCGTTCAGCGCCAATACAGATGACACCGGCTGTACTACAGTTGAAATCATTCAGGAAAAAGATAGCCCAACTGTAATTTGTGCCCTATCATCCAAAAGATGCACCGAAATTTATCATCACACTTAATTTTTAACTAGAATAAATAAGATGTTTCTCAGTTAGCTTGGCGTTTATTCTCAGTTTGTTATGTTATTCTTCCTGCCGCCAGTCATTCGCAGAGCTGACAGCAGATAATGCCTGACCTTATCTGACTCAGAATATTCAACAACTCATTAGGATTTAATAACAAAGGGACGACTTATGTGGGGTACGCTTGCCGCTTCTTTACTTTTCTTGTCACTTAACCGGGCGCTGGCCCTGTTTCTCATGCTGTTATCACTGGCAATGGCTCTCTATCACGGCGTTCTGACACTGCCCTCGGCTGCCTTTTTGCTATTAACACTGATGATTGCACTGCTATTACAAAAATATCGTCAACAGAAGTTGCTGGCCTGCGGGCTGGAGTTGCTGCTGGTATTGGCTTCGATTGCGTTATTCCTGCATTTGATACCCGGATTTAATAATCTTAAAGTATTAGATCACGTTAAAGCAGGGCCACTCAGTGCGCCCTTTAACGTATATTACAATCTGGATAAGGCATTGATACCATTCATCTTGCTGGCCTGCCTGCCAACGCTGTTTGTCGCTTCAAAACACCCTTCGGTTGGCCGTATGGCGTGGGCTGTGCTGATCGCCTGTATACCGGCATTCTTGTTACTGGCAGTGGCATTGGGCGGCCTGAAGATTGAAATGCACGCCCCGGCATGGATTGGCTCTTTTGTTGTCGCCAACGTGTTTTTTGTCTGCCTGGCTGAAGAAGCGCTATTTCGTGGTTATCTACAGCAACGATTAGGCCAATGGTTGGGTGCCTTTCCGGCACTGCTGATCACCGCACTGCTATTCGGTGCTGCGCATTTTACAGGCGGCCCACTGTTAATGGCATCTGCTGCGCTGGCTGGGGTGATTTATGGTCTGGCATGGTTGTGGAGTGGGCGTCTGTGGGTTGCGGTTGCATTCCATTTCGCGCTCAACTTAATGCATTTGCTGTTCTTCACCTACCCACTTTATTTATCACACTAGCCGCTTTATCCAAGACCCAATACCGGAATTTCATGAGATATTGGGTCTACCTGTCAACGCCAACAGCTAGTGACCCCCCATTTTGCCATTATTTACCTACCTGTGTTTATTCCCCCGTATTTATACCCACTATATTTCAAGATGAAGGTATGTTGGCTGCGCGCTCACTACTCCGCCGATCTCTGCTTTTGTCTCAGTGAGGCCGCTGCATGCAGCGTTCAACTCGGTTCCCGGCAGAGTTATTACCCGAATCATTTTCCGATGTAAGCTCATCAGGATTTTTTCATCTGCTGCCCTGCTACGCGTTGAAATCGATTGGATATAACTGAATTACTATCCATATTGATGGCAAGCATCTACGCTTAACAGCATCGAACAAGCGATGGTGCTAGCTGTTTTCGACCCTTTTAAACCCTCAACCTCAATTAAGGAAGTCCTATGCGTCTAACTACCTTATGGTTACTATCAGCCGGATTACTGCTTAGTGCGAATGTCATGGCAGCCGATACGGCGAAAACACCGTCACCGGCTCAGGCCGCACAACAAAAAAAAATGACTGACTGTAATCAACAGGCAACCGCTCAATCGCTGAAAGGTGATGATCGGAAGAAATTTATGAGCCAATGTCTGAAAGCGCAGATTCACCCTGATGAAAAAACTCTGACGCCGCAACAGCAAAAGATGAAAAGTTGTAACGCTGAAGCTGCCACCAAAGAGTTAAAAGGTGATACACGTAAAACGTTTATGAGCACCTGCCTGAAGAAAGCCGCTTAATCGCCTATAGCGCCAAGGGCGATGGATAGGTGGGGTTAAGTTATACCCCACGCATTAATTGGTTATACCCGTCGCTCTTCAAGATGCAAGGGGGCCGGTTGCCTGCACTTTAAAATCTATTGGCTATATACAGTTAGAAGAATCGATTCGACCTCCCTTAGGATATAAAGATTAGCCAAGGTTAGCACTATCGATTGCTGTTGGTGCTGATCCGGCAATATAATGATAATAGATATCATTGTAAAATTTATATTGAGGAGTTCGAACTATGGCAGTCACTAAGCTGGTTCTGGTACGACATGGCGAAAGTCAATGGAACAACGAAAACCGCTTTACCGGTTGGTATGACGTTGATTTATCAGAAAAAGGTCGCGCTGAAGCGACGGCGGCTGGTAAGTTGTTAAGAGACGAAGGTTTCACTTTTGATTTCGCTTACACCTCGGTACTAAAACGCGCTATCCATACCCTATGGAGCATACTGAACGAATTGGATCAAGCTTGGTTACCGACGGAAAAAACATGGAAGCTCAATGAGCGTCATTATGGCGCCCTGCAAGGGTTAGATAAGTCAGAAACTGCGGCCAAATACGGTGATGAGCAAGTCAAATTGTGGCGTCGTGGTTTTGCTATTACCCCACCGGCGTTGGAAAAAAGTGACGAGCGCTTCCCTGGCCATGATCCACGTTACGCAAAACTCACTGATGCGGAACTGCCAACCACTGAAAGCCTGGCGCTGACCATCGAACGCGTTATCCCTTACTGGGAAGAAGTGATCAAACCTCGCATGGAGAAGAATGAGCGTGTCATTATCGCCGCCCACGGTAACTCACTGCGTGCGCTGGTAAAATATCTGGATAACCTAAGTGAAGAAGAGATCCTTGAGCTGAACATCCCAACCGCCGTACCATTGGTTTACGAGTTTGATGAAAACTTCAAACCAATCAAACGCTACTATCTGGGCGATGCTGATGAAATTGCAGCGAAAGCGGCAGCCGTTGCTAATCAGGGTAAAGCAAAATAACTCTCCCTGATATACCCATCGTCTTGCCAGATGGCGGGTATATCCTGAGTCGTGTGAGTAGCGTTGCCAGACGCTGCTCATGGCATCAGGCAAGCGTTTCAGGTCGCCTACGCCTGTGTAGCCAATCAGGACGTCCTTATTTTTATGATCCGCTACACGTCAGCAATTCATTAATTAACAACTGACTAAATTATTACGACTGAATGCCTTGACTACGCAGGTAATCTTCGTAGTTGCCGGTAAAGTCGATTAATTTGTTAGGCGTCATTTCAATCACTCGAGTCGCGAGTGAACTGACAAACTCACGGTCATGGGAAACAAAGATTAAAGTGCCTTCGTACATTTCCAATGCCATATTCAGCGATTCAATAGATTCCATATCCAGGTGGTTGGTTGGTTCATCCATAACCAGAATATTAGGGCGTTGCATCATCAATTTACCAAATAGCATCCGACCTTTTTCGCCACCAGAAAGTACATTAGCTTTCTTCTTGATGTCATCCTGACTGAACAGTAAACGGCCTAGCACGCTGCGTACTGCCTGTTCATCGTCTTTTTCCTGCTTCCACTGACTCATCCAGTCAAATACAGTTAGATCGGTTTCGAAATCGCTGGCGTGATCCTGTGCGTAATAACCAATTTTGCTGTTTTCAGACCATTTAACGGTACCTGCATCTGCTTCATAATCCCCTACCAGGGTTTTCAGTAACGTCGATTTACCAATACCATTCGGCCCGAGGATGGCAACTTTTTCGCCCACTTCCAGACGCAAATTCAAATTTTTGAACAGTGGGCCGTTATCGAAACCTTTGGTGAGCGTTTCAACTTCCAATGCATTACGGAACAATTTTTTATCCTGTTCAAAACGGATAAACGGGTTTTGCCGGCTGGAGGCTTTAACTTCATCAAGTTGAATTTTATCAATCTGACGAGCACGTGAAGTTGCCTGTTTTGATTTGGAGGCGTTGGCGCTGAAGCGGCTCACGAAAGATTGCAGTTCGGAGATTTGCGCTTTTTTCTTCGCGTTGTCAGATAACAAGCGTTCACGCGCTTGCGTTGCCGCCGTCATGTACTCATCGTAATTGCCTGGATAAACGCGCAATTCACCATAATCCAGATCCGCCATGTGCGTACACACCATATTCAGGAAGTGACGGTCATGGGAAATGATGATCATGGTACTGCCACGTTCGTTCAGCACGTGTTCTAACCAACGGATAGTATCGATATCAAGGTTATTGGTTGGCTCGTCCAGTAACAGAATTTCTGGATCTGAGAACAGAGCCTGCGCCAACAGTACACGCAATTTCCAGCCGGGAGCGATTTCGCTCATCAGGCCGTAATGTTGCTCAACCGGGATACCCACGCCGAGCAATAACTCTCCGGCACGGGCTTCAGCGCTATAACCCTCCATTTCGCCGTAAGCGACTTCCAGGTCAGCGACTTTATAGCCATCTTCTTCACTCATTTCAGCCATAGCGTAAATGCGATCACGCTCTTCTTTTACTTCCCACAGTTCACCGTGACCCATAATAACGGTATCCAGCACGCTGTTGGTTTCAAAGGCGAATTGATCCTGACGCAATCTACCCAAACGCTCATTTGGATCGAGGAATACGTTACCGCCGCTTGGCACCAGATCACCACCAAGGATTTTCATGAATGTGGATTTACCACAACCATTAGCGCCGATCAGACCGTAGCGGTTACCGCCCCCGAATTTTACTGAAATGTTTTCAAACAGCGGCTTGCTGCCGAATTGCATGGTGATATTGTTAGTACTTAGCACAGAGCTTGCTCTCGATTAGATTACTGAATAGGGATATTCAGTAATATTAGAAATATGTGATTCGGCGCGCATTATGCCACAAGATGGCCAGAGTATCGCCCTCAGTTTTGCGCAAAATCTCAGCAGGGGAGCAAATTTGAAGGCAAGTTGCACTCGCGGGAAAGCCAGATGCAGACAAGAGAGGCTGTGTTTGTTGTGACGCACAATTTTATATACAGGCAAAGGCGCAAGGGTGGCGAAAACATAAGTAACCCCACCCGTTGCCGGATAGCACGCTATTCTCAAACAGGGAACGGATGTGCAACCGCAGTGAAACAAATACTATCAATAACTAACACTCAACCCGACATAATCCGGATCAGGGTTCATCCAGTCATCATTATTACAATGGCGGGTGCGATGGCAAGATAATGCCCGCTGTGCGTTAGTCCGCTGATCGCCATAAACACTGAATTTTGCCTTGCGAGGTTCAGAACTGTCCTGTTCAGGAAACCATGTGCCGCCACATCCGGTTAACACTAATGTCAGTAACCCTATCACGCTGCATCTCATTAATTACTTCCTGCGATTAATTAAATCAGGTAAGGAATATTAATGAAATAAATTATCGTTATCAATGAGTAAATAGCACAAAACACCATAATGGCTTGCTGGTTATCCAAACGATATATGAAAAAATCCGCACAAGAGCGGATTTTTTTAGACACAGCAAAACACTATGAGAGTGAGTGCTGATGAGCAAAAGCTATACTTAGAAAGTGTAACCTACGCCAGCAATCCAGGTGCCAACATCAACACTGCGGATACGGCTTTGCTCGTAAGAGACATCCAGTGCAACATTTTGCATTGGGTTAAACTGCAAACCTGCGCCGTAAGTGAAACCGTAATCGCTGGTGCTGTTTTTGTCGTTAGGAGACGTTGGGTAGTTCTTGCTGATGCGGGTATGACCCACACCCACTAAGCCATAAATGCTGGCCCAGTCGTTGATTCGGTAAGCTGGCCCTGCGGTGATAGCGTTATACTGTGCTTTGTTGTAAACAGTTGAGCTATCGCCGAAGCTGCTTTTTTCAGTATGAGTGAAAGATGTGATGTAACCCAGTTGAGAATCACTCCATTCATAACGGTATTTTAGGTTGAAACCAGAAGCTTTGTTAGCAACCCCTTGGTAGTCGCTCTGGGCATAACCACCAGAAACGGTACTTTGACCAGCAAAAGCTGAGCCTGCGGACACGGCTAATACACAAGCTGCCACTGCTGAAAAACATGTAATTTTTTTCATAACCACCTCGAAAAACGCAAGATTTTAGAATAAAATAAAAATGCAAACTCATTATAACAATAAATAGCGAGAAACTCTTCACGATAATGGTTGTCTAATCATTTATTTGGTGTAACAAACAGTTTCAAGATTCCTCCATCTTGCTGATATTACTTAACTTTTTGTGGTTAAGACGCCTTAATGTAACATGAATCACTAAGAGCCATTCCAGATGATTCTTAGTTTTATTGCCTAAATAAAAGCTAATAATAGCCTAAAAAAACAGCCATACTGAGTTTTTACTCTTTTTTTTCATATTGATGATGTTTAAACACGCCTCAGAAATTTCGTTTACACTAGAAAAACTTGGCATTTCTACTTCTCGTTGAGGTTCAAAAGGATGTTTTTACCTCCTCCGTCCCAAAAAACACGCCCCTTGCTTCCGGTTTTGTTGCTGCTGATCGCCATGATCTCAATACAAAGTGGAGCATCACTGGCAAAAAGCTTATTTCCTCTGGTCGGTGCACAAGGTATTACCTCGCTGCGACTCGGTATCGGCACACTTATTCTGTTTATTATCTTTAAACCCTGGCGGATGCGGTTTGCTTCGGGCAGCCGTTTGCCTCTGCTCGCCTATGGGGTCGCGTTAGGCGGAATGAACTTCCTGTTTTATCTGTCATTGAAAACGGTGCCATTGGGTATTGCTGTTGCATTGGAGTTCACCGGCCCACTGGCGGTAGCCATGTTTTCTTCTCGTCGTGCGGTGGATTTTATTTGGATAGGGTTGGCAATTTTAGGGTTACTGTTCCTGTTGCCGTTGGGTCATCACATTGATACGGTGAATTTTTTTGGCGCAGCCTGTGCTTTAGGAGCGGGTGCCTGTTGGGCAATATATATCATTTCAGGGCAAAAAGCTGGAGGCGATCATGGCCCTGGAACCGTCGCCATTGGTTCTCTTATCGCCGCACTTATTTTCTGCCCGATTGGTGTCGCCTATAATGGTATGGCGTTGTTCGATCTTGCGATTTTGCCTGTTGCGCTGGCGGTAGCAATATTGTCTACAGCGCTTCCTTATTCGCTTGAGATGGTTGCCCTGACTCGCCTTCCTGCCCGTACATTTGGTACCTTAATGAGTTTGGAACCTGCTTTAGCGGCTGTTGCAGGATTAATTTTCTTAAATGAACATTTGGCACTGGTGCAATGGTTAGCACTCGCATCAATCATCTGCGCATCCATCGGTGCCACCCTAACCATCAAACCCAAACCACAACTTGATGAAGTTGGTTGATAATCATTATCCTGTAATGGGCATCAACTTTGCGCCCCCACGGTAGGATAAACCAGGTTACAGCATCAGCAATATCTGCCCAAAATGGAGAACAATCGCTGGATAATCAGTTTGCTCTCAACTACAGTGGGGGCAAAATTCGAACGTGGTCTGCATTATATTTATCTGTTCGGACGCGTACTCTGTTGGAGAAATGAATGTTATCCCTAAGTAAAGAAGCTGCGCTGGTTCATCAAGCGCTGCAGGCTCGCGGTCTTGAAACCCCTTTGCGCAAGCAAGAATTGGATGCGCAAACCCGAAAAAACCGCATTCAAGCGCATATGACCGAAGTCATGCAATTGCTGAATCTTGATTTATCGGACGACAGCTTAGCTGATACGCCAGGCCGTATTGCCAAAATGTATGTTGATGAGATTTTTTCCGGGCTGGATTACGAAAATTTCCCTAAAATCACACTGATCCAAAATAAAATGAAGGTCGATGAAATGGTAACGGTGCGGGATATTACTCTGACCAGTACCTGCGAACATCATTTTGTCACTATCGACGGTAAAGCCACCGTGGCCTATATTCCAAAAGACAGTGTGATTGGATTATCTAAAATCAACCGTATTGTGCAGTTCTTCGCCCTGCGTCCACAAGTGCAGGAGCGGCTGACACAGCAAATTCTGTTGGCGCTGCAAACGTTGTTGGGGACTTGCAACGTTGCAGTATCCATTGATGCAGTGCATTATTGCGTGAAAGCGCGCGGCATCCGTGATGCCACCAGTACAACAATGACAACATCATTAGGCGGGTTATTTAAATCCAGCCAGAATACCCGCCAGGAGTTCCTGCGTGCGGTACGTCACAACGGCTAATTCGCCGGTTGCCAGGATGTCGGGTATGCGTCAGCGCATCGCAACGTTAGACAGTGCGCGAGGTTTGGCCATTTTGGGCATTCTACTGCTCAATATAAGCGGCTTTGGTTTGCCAAAAGCTGCTTATCTTAATCCCGCTTACCTCGGCTATCCCTCTTTCTCCGAGGCCTGGACTTGGGCTATTCTTGATATTGTGGCGCAAGCAAAATTTCTTTCTATTTTTGCCATCCTATTTGGTGCCAGCCTTGAGTTATTGCTTAAACAACGTGGTAAAAACTGGGTTCGGGCGCGACTTTCTATCTTGCTGTTGCTGGGATTAATTCACGGTGTCTTTTTTTGGGATGGGGACATCCTGTTCGCTTATGGATTAATTGGCCTGATCTGTTGGCGAATGATTCATGACGCGAAGGATACCGCCAGTCTATTGCGTACTGGCGCGGTGCTCTATTTGCTTGGTGTTGCTGTATTGCTGCTACTGAGTTATGTCGCTAGCGGCGAGCCGGGGCGCTTCTGGCAACCGGAGCCAGCAGACCTGCAATATGAACAATTTTGGAAGTTACAAGGTGGGGTGGAGGCCTGGAAAAATCGCCTCGACCTGTTGTCTTCCAATTTGATTGCAATAGGAGCGCAATATGGCTGGGAACTGGCAGGTTCAATGCTATTTGGCGCAGGACTAATGCGTTCGGGTTGGTTGCGCGGTGAATTTAATTTGTGCCACTACCGTTTATTTGCTGCCATTTTGATCACACTTTCATTAGTGATTCAGATTCCAGGTGTGGCGTTGCAATGGCGGGTCGGCTGGGATTACCGCTGGGCTGGTTTCTTGCTGCAAGTTCCCCGTGAGTTAGGAGCGCCACTGCAAGCATTGGGCTATCTGGCTCTGCTGTATGGCTTCTGGCCCACTGTATCCGGCTGGCGTATCAGCCACTGGCTGGCGCAGGTTGGTCGCATGGCGTTGAGTAATTATTTACTGCAAACTTTTATATGTACGCTTCTCTTCTATCATTTCGGTTTATACCAACAGCTAGATCGTTTGCAACTGTTAGCTGTTGTCCCACTGATTTGGCTGTGTAATGTGATATTTTCACTGCTGTGGCTGCGTTATTTTGCTCAGGGGCCGGTGGAGTGGCTGTGGCGCAAATTGACCGACTATGCTTGTAGCTGATAGTTACAAATTAATAACACTAAACCATGAACAACTTAGTAAAGTGACAGTGGTCTGACGGGTTTCAAATTTGTATGTGGACGTTTTCTATTTTGTGATGTATTTCACATGACAATTTCAATAAGTTGTCTTGGATGAACCCGTTACCCATTCACTCGAGCCATCATTACGGAACCGCTTGTTTTTCTTCTGCTCGCCGGCGCTCCAGCTCAACCAGTTGCTCTGGTGAAACAGCCGGATAGCCTTGTGCGTCATCGGGGATCACATGTACCGCAGGGATAGGTATCAATGGCCCGAGGAAGCGCGGTTCGCGTTTCAGAATGTAGAGATCAGATAGCGCGCCGAGACGGGCAAAAATCTCGCGCACCCGTACATTCAGCATATCTTTCGGTGATGGCACCGCGAAACATTGTGCCTGAATCCCCATATGCAAAGCGATAAACAATGCCCGCTCACAGTGGAAGCGCTGGGTAATGATAATAAAATCGTTAGTATCGAACACCTTACGGGTACGCACGATGGAGTCCAGAGTACGGAAACCGGCGTAATCCAGCACGATATCTGCCGGAGCAACACCTGCGGCGATCAGGTCGCGACGCATGGTCATAGGTTCGTTATAACTTTGCAGGGCGTTATCGCCGCTCAGCAGCAGATAACTGATTTTTCCGCTGTTATAGGCGTTTATCGCGCCCTGAATACGGTATCGATAAAACTGATTAATAACGCCGGTTCGATAATATTTAGCTGTACCTAATACCACGCCAACCTGTCGATGTGGTAATGCTTGCAGTTCATCGTAGATAAAGGGCGCGGTTTTTCGACTTATCCAGCGATCGAGCGCAATCGCTGTCACCATCAGCAACCCTGCGATGATAATTAAGCTAATAATCAGACGTTTCCACATTCTCTTACCTTTGATGCGTTCAAATCCCTGGTAATATTCGCAAGGCTACTGTACCAGCCCGCAGGGTGCAACCCTTCTTGCTTGAAGTGACAGTATTGTTAGTTGTACTTACTCACCCGAATCACTTAATTGAGTAAACTGATTGAGATTAGCTCACCGACCGCCTGGCTGTAATGCTAATTGCTTCAGGCGTAATAGCGCCCGGGGTGAGTGACAGGTACCCCCCGGTTGACAGATAATCGGCCTACGCAATAAGGCAGGCCGGAAAGTATTAGAACGAGGTGCGCTTGTAAGTACGATACTGTGGTTGCCAGTAGTTGTGCTCAATAGCCTTTGCCAGCGCTTCTTCTGAGGTTACGGTAGCCACACCCTGCAATTGAGCCGCTTTACCGACCTGCATCGCAATGGTTTTTGATACTGATTGAATGTCGTCGATATTGGGCAGCAATGCGCCTTCGCCATTCAGTGCCAGTGGTGAGCATTCGGCTAATGCGCGGCTGGCGGCCATCAACATACCGTCAGTAACCCGACGTGCGCCGGAGGCCAACACACCCAGCCCAATCCCTGGGAAGATATAAGCGTTATTGCACTGAGCAATGGGATACAGCTTCTCTTTGTAGCTAACGGGTGAAAATGGACTGCCGGTAGCCACCAGTGCGGCACCGTCGGTCCAGTTAATAATGTCTTCCGGGCGCGCCTCAACCCGCGAAGTTGGGTTAGACAGGGGCATCACAATAGGGTGTGGGCAGTGGCTATGCATCTCACGGATCAATTCTTCAGTGAACAGCCCTGGCTGACCTGAAACACCAATCAATACAGTGGGTTTGGCGTTACGCACTACATCCAGTAATGAGACAGCATCACTCGTCAGATTCCAGCTTTGCAGTGCATCACTTTTTTGCACCAGTTTGCTTTGGAAATCCAACAGATTTGGCAATTTGTTGGTCAGCAGACCAAAACGGTCGACCATAAAGATCCGTGCCCGAGCCTGATCTTCGCTCAAGCCTTCTGAAATCATCTGAGCGATAATTTGCTCTGCAATACCACAACCCGCAGACCCCGCTCCGAGGAAAGTAACCGTCTGATCGCGCAATTGGCTACCTGCTGCATGGCTGGCAGCAATTAAGCTACCTAATGTGACGGCAGCCGTCCCCTGGATATCATCATTGAAACAGCACAACTCATCGCGGTAGCGATTCAGCAGTGGGGTCGCATTTTTCTGAGCAAAATCCTCAAACTGCAACAATACATTCGGCCAACGACGTTTTACAGCCTGAATGAATTCATCGACGAAAGCATAATATTCGTTGCCGGAGATGCGCGGATGGCGCCAGCCCATATACAGTGGGTCATTCAGGCGTTGCGGGTTGTTAGTGCCGACGTCCAGCACCACCGGCAACGTATACGCCGGGCTGATGCCGCCACACGCAGTATACAAAGACAGTTTGCCGATTGGGATGCCCATGCCGCCAATACCTTGATCGCCAAGGCCCAAAATACGTTCACCATCAGTCACTACAATAACTTTGACGTTCTGCTTGGTGGCGTTTTGCAGCATGTCGTCAATGTGTTCGCGGTTCGGGTAAGAGATAAAGAGACCGCGCGCGCGGCGATAAATAGCGGAGAAATGTTCGCAGGCTTCACCGACAGTCGGGGTATAGATGATGGGCATCATTTCGCAGAGATGAGCTTCCAGCAAGCGATAAAACAGGGTCTCATTGGTGTCCTGAATATTGCGTAGATAGATATGCTTATCGTCGTCGTTTTTAAAATCCTGGTACTGACGGTAAGCACGCTCCGCCTGCTCTTCGATAGTTTCAACTGTTTCTGGCAATAAACCATGTAAATTAAAATGGTTACGCTCATCATTGGTGAAAGCGCTGCCTTTATTCAACAAGGGGAATTCCAGCAGAATAGGGCCAGCATAGGGGATGTACAGGGGGCGTTTACTTTCGTATTCAAGTTCCATGGGTTTTACTCTTAAACGTTATTATGCCCTTCGTATTTGAAGTTGTAGGGCTGTTAGCTGCTTTCACTCATCCGAATCTTACAAATCCAATGACTTTGGGTGTAGACAGTAATTGTTGTCTCCGATCCTAAGAGATAAGAAAAATATGTACAGCTTTTGTTAGTTAAATAAGACAGCAAACGGTAAAAACGCGGGCAATCTTGCTAAGTTATACCTAAGTTACTTCAAGATGCCGCCAGAGGCTGCATTTTGAACAGCGACGAGTAATAGCCATTCTGCAATGTACTGTGTTTTGATTGGGAAGGGCGGTGGAGTTAACGCGTTCAATCAAAATGTCACGCGTTTTACTTCAGTACAGCCCAATGCTGCCAGTGTCGCAATCGTGCCATCCCATTGACTTATTTTCGGTTTACGGCTTTCAACCAGCACCGCACGGCGGATAGTGGTGCAATCCTTACCGCACATATTAACCTGAATTAACGCCGCTTGCAGCGGTGGCAGACTTGGGTTAAACGCCGCATTTTCAGCATAACGTCCTGTATAAATAGTGCCATCGGCGGTTTCCAGCGCGACACCACTGTGGGAAAGGCTGTAAGGGGCATGGCTATGATTTGCACCATCCAATGCGGCCAGTGCCAGGGTATCCGCTTCGGGCAGGGTATAACCGTGGTTAACCTGATCCATCAGCAGGATGGTGATAGCTAAATCTTTCGGGCCAAAAGCGTACGGCAAATATTGCCCCAGCGTAGAAGCAGGGCGGCCCGGCAGATGAATATGCAGGCCGGTTCCGCTGTTCAGTTCGTTCATAAACTGGCGGCAATGGCCACAGGGCGTATAGTTGACGGTAATGGATACCAGACTGACTTCGTTATGCAGCCAGGCGTGAGTGACAGCACATTGCTCAGCGTGGATAGTTTGTTGCAGCGGCACACCACTAAACTCCATATTGGCACCGAAATAAAGGTTGCCGCTAATCCCCCGGGCAATCGCCCCAACCATAAAATGGGAGATAGGCGTCAATGCACAAGCTGCTGCCAGTGGTAACAACGCAAACGCCAGCGCATAGTCATCTAACTCACTGATATATTTAAATTTTTTTACTTGTTTCGCTGTCAGCATGGACGAAAAACCGTTTGCGCTCACAATAGGTTCAAGTGCGGATTGCAATGAGGTGGGCAGGTTGACCCAAGGAGCCTGAAAACGTGCTTGCATAGAGGACTCTCCAATAGTAATGGGGAACTATTCTAGGTAGCTGGAGGGTTTTTGATTGTGATTCAAGTCACGCTACCAATGAAAATGATGCAAGTAAAATTTCAAATGAGAGATTTATCTCAAATTTAAGTCTGAAAACGGGCTGGTTTTAGCCTTGTAACTGTAGACCCTGATGCGCTTCGTCATGTGAGGAAATAGCGGATATTAACCCAATAAGTATAATAGCATCGGGAACAGAAATGGAGCTAACAGCGAGGTGATAATCCCGCAGATAACCAGTGCCAACGAGCTGAACGCACCTTCCTGGAAATCCAACTCAGCACAACGGGCGGTTCCCAATGCATGGGAAGCGGTGCCCATTGCGAGCCCGCGTGAGGCTTTAGTGGTTATTTTTAATAAATTCAGCAAGCTGTGACCAAACACGGCACCTAAAATCCCCACAAATATGACGCATACTGCGCTGATGGCTGGCAGGCCATGAATAGATTCTGCAACTGCCATCGCAATCGGCGTAGTGACTGATTTGGGCAGTATGGAGGCTGCAATTTCTGGTGTCGCGCCCATCCACAGAGCTACAGCGGTGCCGCTGACCATGGCGGTGATACTACCAATAAAACAGATGCTGATGATTGATTTCCATCGAGCGCGGATCTGGTGCAACTGTTCATACAGCGGGAAAGCCAATGCCACTACTGCTGGTTGCAGCAGGTCATTAAGAATTTTGCTGCCCGCAAAATAGTTGGCGTAAGGCATATGCGTTACCAGCAGCAGTGGGATGATAACAACCATTGATATAAGTAATGGATTGAACAACGGTATTTTCAGCCATCGGGCTAAACGGCGCGCTGAAAAGAATACGATTAAGGTCAGCGGCAGTGACCACCATAAATTGCTGATCATTGGTCTCCCTCCGTATGAGTAGGAGAGCCGATGACTTTTCGTTCACGATGCACATAATGAGAGCTATAGGCTACCACTAACATCACTATCAACGTGCTGACGAAGCAGGAAACCACGATCGGGCCAAACTGCCTGGTGAGTTGATCGTAATATTGCATCACGCCGACGCCTATTGGCACAAACAGCAGCGCCATATAGCGGATCAATATGTGGCAGCCCGGTTTTACCCAAATTGACGGCAAGATTTGTGAGGCTAGTAGGGCAAACAGGATAAGCATGCCGATGATACTGCCGGGTATAGCCATGGGCAGCAGCAAAGCCAGCGTTTTACCAACCCATAGGCATAGGTAAATAATGGCGAAAGCCCGTAGGTACTGCCAGCAAAGTGAAATCACATTGCGCATGAAAGAGATCCTGAGTGACAGAATATATTCATCATACAATTAAGATTGACTCTGTGCTAGTCATCATACTATGAATACATCTTTTAGTTTAGAGCACCTAAATAATGAACAAAATGAGCGCGATGGGTTCGTGTCTACGGTGTTAATAGGCATCTGGTTGTAATGGTTTATTTTATTATTTATTTTCTATTGAATTTCTTTTGATGATTATGGTTATTGTTAAATATGTTATTTCACTGCGATGCCAGTGCTGATATCCTAACTGACTGAAGCTGTAGCCATAAATAAAAAAAAGAGATGGATGCTATCAGTTTACAGTTTGTTAAGTAAGGTATTAATGATGTTTAAAGGATTAGTTTCACTATGGGTAAAATTAGTAATTTATGTAAACCTGGCGCGGGTGGCGCTCAAATAGCACCACTGGATTTCAACGGGTTATGCGGCAGTACGACGTTTTTTTATGTATCACGCAGCGAATTTTTGTTTTTATCTATCCGCTATTTATTAACGTTGATGATTATTGTTGTTTTACTGTCGGCACTGTTGCCGGACTTATTTGATGAAGTGCTGATTCTGTCCTTGCAGTCTTTTCCTGCGATTATGTCGCTGGTTTTGCTATTGCCTTGCTCGCAACGACTCACCACACAAGGACTAAGTTCTTATTTATTGATTTGCCATCTTTTCCCGTTAATCAATTACTTCCCTTTAAACATATTAACCTTACCTTTGTCTGGAGCCTTTTTACTTTATCTACTATTTATCAACATTTATTCAGCCCGGCCACCAGAGTATCAATATCAAAGAAAGCAGACGAAAGAATTGGCAGGAGAGTATCCATTTGGTTTGACTGTGGTGTGTTTCGGCTTGTTGTATATGATTTTTTTCCTTTTATTTGAATTAGATGATGCGCTTATTTTGTTGATGGCGTTATCGTGGATCTTCTTCTTATTGGCAAGTTGGTATTGGCCAGTTGTGGCATTGAATACCTTCGGTGCTGTTGGTGTTTTGTTGTTTTTCTCTTCAGGTTTGGTGGACTTAAAACACCATGAAAATATTATTATTCAGGCATCCATCAAGATATCACTACTGGATAATATTTTATTCTTGATTTTTTCATTAAGCCTGTTTCTCAATATGCTGTTTTGGTTGGATGAATGGCAACGAGGGCGGCAGCCGCAAGTCACGCAAGAGTGAGTTTATTCGGTAATAGAAATGCCGATAGGGTTATTCCTGGCCGGCATTTTAGTCAGAAAGTTATTTAATCGGCATACCGGGTTGTGCGCCGCTATCTGGGCTGAGTAAGAAGATATCACTGCCGCCAGGCCCTGCGGCCATCACCATGCCTTCTGAGATGCCGAAGCGCATTTTACGGGGTGCCAGGTTAGCTACCATCATTGTCAGGCGGCCTTCCAGTGCTTTCGGGTCAGGATAAGCCGAACGGATACCGGAGAATACCTGACGAGTTTCGCCACCGATATCCAGTGTCAATTTCAACAACTTATCCGAGCCTGTAACACATTCTGCCTGTTGAATTAGCGCGATGCGCATATCCACTTTAGCAAAATCATCAAAGCTAATAGTTTCCTGAATCGGGTCATCAGCTAAAGGGCCGGTTGCCACAACAGTGGGTGCCATATCTGTTTTAGAGGAGGCGATCATATCGTTAACTTTATCCAAATCAATACGGTTGAACAGCGCGCTGAAGGCCTTTATCTGATGGCCTAATAGCGGTTGCTCAATGCCAGACCAGGTTAATTCAGTATTGAGAAAAGCCTCAGTACGTTTAGTCAGAGAGGGGAGTACCGGCTTCAGGTACGTCATCAGCACTCGGAACAAATTGATGCCCATTGAACAAATAGCTTGCAAGTCGGCATCGCGGCCTTCTTCTTTCGCGACGATCCACGGCGCCTGTTCATCAATATAGCGGTTAGCCATGTCAGCCAGTGCCATGATTTCACGGATAGCCTTGCTGAATTCACGACTATTATAGGCATCAGCAATGCTAATTGCCGCATCAGTGAAGGTTTTATACAACACAGGATCAGCCAACCGGTCAGCTAATTTTCCGCCGAAGCGTTTATTGATAAAACCGGCATTACGCGAGGCCAAATTTACCACTTTATTAACGATATCGGCATTAACGCGCTGGACGAAATCTTCCAAATTTAAGTCGATATCATCAATCCGTGAAGAGAGCTTGGCGGCGTAGTAATAACGCAGGCAATCGGCATCCAGATGTTGCAGATAAGTGTCTGCTTTAATAAAGGTGCCGCGGGATTTTGACATTTTCGCGCCGTTTACTGTGACATAGCCATGAACGAATATGTTGGTCGGTTTACGGAAGTTACTGCCCTCCAACATTGCTGGCCAGAACAGGCTGTGGAAGTAAACAATATCCTTACCGATGAAATGATACAGATCGGTTTTAGAATCCTCACGCCAGAATTCATCAAAATCGATATCACCGCGTTTATCACACAGGTTTTTAAATGAACCCATATAGCCGATGGGTGCATCCAGCCAGACGTAGAAATATTTACCCGGCGCATCCGGCACTTCGAAACCGAAGTACGGTGCATCACGGGTGATATCCCATTGTTGCAGGCCAGACTCAAACCATTCCTGCATTTTGTTCGCCACTTGCTCTTGCAGTGCACCGGAGCGTGTCCAGGCTTGTAACATATTGCTGAAAGCTGGCAGATCG
Organism: Pseudomonadota bacterium; assembly: GCA_041179305.1. Lineage (GTDB taxonomy): Bacteria > Pseudomonadota > Gammaproteobacteria > Enterobacterales > Enterobacteriaceae > Yersinia. Next base: position 25,076 of record JBEGTQ010000068.1, read on the forward strand.
AAGAAAAAATGTTCAGATTCACGCATGATCGGTGTGGCACCGGAAACTGCAGATTTAGGGCTGATAAGTTCAGTTGGGCTATAAGTTGCGCCGCACACTTCACAGTTATCGCCATATTGATCCAGCGCGTTACACTTTGGGCAGGTACCTTTAACAAAACGATCAGGCAGGAACATACCTTTTTCAGGATCATAGAGCTGATAAATGGTTCGATTCTTAATATAACCGTTATTTTTTAATTTGTTATATATCAGACTCGACAGTTCACGGTTTTCATTACTGTGGGTGGAGTGATAGTTATCATAACTGATTGCGAAACCGGCGAAATCCTGTTGGTGCTCCTGACTCATTTCGGCAATCATCTGCTCTGGTTCGATACCCATTTGCTGCGCTTTCAGCATGATCGGGGTGCCGTGGGCATCATCTGCACAGATAAAGTGAACCTGGTTGCCGCGCATGCGTTGGAAACGGACCCAAATATCTGCCTGGATATGCTCGAGCATATGGCCGAGATGAATAGAACCGTTAGCGTATGGTAGCGCGCACGTCACCAATATTTTTTTCGCGACTTGAGCCATAGTGGGAAATTGCTTTCTTTAATGTCAATTAAAAGGTCTTTGATGTTAACCGATATACGGACTTGTCGCTAGGGTCAGGCAATCTGCACCTTGCCTTAAGTCATAACCAGCCAATTTTGACGGTTCTTCAGCACATCTGGTTATTAATCAAAACAGTAATGTGGTTTGATGCTGTTTTCTCGTGATACGATCCACACAGGTATCGATGAATTCTGGTACACTGTTTTTAGGTTTAACGATAAATTGAAGGAGGCGGGATGAGCCAAAAATCCCCCGGGCAGGCCCCCCCCAACCTGCTGCAATCACAAATTTTAAAGGTTCTTACTGCCTTTAAATACCCAACTTTGCAAAAAGATCTGAGCACACTGCGCGCTATTCATCACTGTGCCTTATTGGATAATGTGTTGCATATTGAGCTGGTGATGCCTTTTGCCTGGCGATTTGGTTTTGATGCATTGAAAGAGTCGGTCAGCGGAGAATTACTGGCAGTGACAGGTGCTAACGCCATTGATTGGAAGCTTTTTCATAATATCACTACGTTGAAACGTGCCAATGACCAGCCGGGTGTTAAAGGAGTGCGTAATATTCTTGCAGTCAGTTCCGGTAAGGGGGGGGTGGGGAAATCCAGTACCGCCGTCAATCTGGCGTTGGCATTGGCAGAAGGGGGCGCAAAAGTGGGCATCCTGGATGCCGATATCTACGGCCCTTCGATTCCGAACATGCTGGGCACCATGGATCAGCGGCCAACCTCGCCGGATGGCAAGCATATGACACCGATTATGGTTCACGGCATAGCCACCAACTCCATTGGCTATCTGGTCACCGACGAGAATGCAATGGTGTGGCGCGGCCCGATGGCCAGTAAAGCATTGATGCAGATGCTGCAAGATACCTTGTGGCCGGATCTGGACTATCTGGTGATCGATATGCCACCGGGCACCGGTGATATTCAACTGACATTATCGCAAAATATCCCAGTGACTGGCGCGCTGGTGGTAACAACACCACAGGACATCGCGTTGATTGATGCCATGAAAGGTATTGTGATGTTCGAGAAGGTGCATGTGCCGGTGTTAGGTATCGTTGAAAATATGAGTATGCATATTTGCAGCAACTGCGGTCATCTGGAGCCTATTTTCGGTACTGGCGGTGCGGAAAAATTGGCACAAAAATACAATTGTAAATTGTTGGGACAAATCCCACTGCATATTTCACTGCGGGAAGATCTTGATCGTGGCGAGCCAACGGTTATCAGCCAACCTGACAGCGAATTTGCCGATATTTACCGCCAACTGGCGGACAATGTGGCGGCAGAAATGTACTGGCAGGGGGAAGCCATCCCGACGGAGATTTCATTCCGCGCAGTGTGAGATCCACACCCCCCGCAGCGTCAAAGACATCGCGGTATAAAGACATAGCGGTATGGCGCTGGCATCCAACCCGCTAAATTAGGCGTGGGTCTGTCTTATCTTATGTGTCGTGAATGCTATGTTTGGCGGTAGCGCTGAATATGTCGCGAGATCCCTTAAATCATTTGATATGGAAAATAGCGTCTTTGGGTATGTATCGGCCATGTGTTTCTTAACAATCTCGGTTTCATTACGTTTGCATCGTAAAGGGTAACAGCCTGAACTGAACGCGGAACGTCAGTTAATCGCTAAAGCCACATAGCAATGCGGCGTTAGCAAGCAGTTATTAAGTAATTTTTAATAGTAGTTAAGTAATTTTGAATAGTAGTAAGCAATTTTCCTGTGCCACAGCATATATCATTATATCCTTTGGTGTGTCTGCGGTTAATAACTCGATCATGGGGGCAGCCGCCGTGGCAGACAGGAAACCATTTACAATGGCGCATTTTCTCTGTTGCCGCTATCTCTTCACTGATAGCTCGCTGATTATGGGATGAGTCAGTTAACAAATCAGCCGGATCGGTATTCAGCAGTGAACCATAAATACTGTCTATATCTCCTACATATTTATCACAAGGAGAGACATTTCCGTTAGGTTCTAGCGTAATGACTTCTTGTGAACAATTGCCTGACCAATAACAGGCCGACAGTTTTTTCTCGGGATGCTCCAATACGCGGATAAAGTCCTCGAAAATAGATATATGTATGCTTTCGCGATAGCCATTTATCCAAATACTAAATAATACAGATAAAAAATCAATGAACTCTGCATAACTAATGAAATTATGACCGATATACTCTCCTGCAACCAAACGATTGTCAGGAACAATATTAAGAAACTCAATATCAGTTAGTTCTATTGAAATAAAATAATCTAATATT
>JBEGTQ010000069.1:0-16104 GCA_041179305.1 Pseudomonadota bacterium
TTGGCTTATTTTCTGTAAATAATATGTGATAAAAGAAAAATTAAAAACTATTCCGAGGCGGAATAAATAATCGCCTCGGAATCATTCAGCTAAAAATTATATTTAACGGAGTAAATGATACCATCTTGTAAAAAATCTTCGCCTAATTTGTTATAAGCATAACGGTACTGAAGACCCGTGGTAAATTGCTCAACAGGTGTCCACCAAAGTGCGATGGCACCGTTCACTCCGTCACGACCCCCGTTACCTGCTGCATAGCGTTCTGCACGATTAAACTCAAGCTCATTCCAGTTGGTGATACTGAATTTTTCTTCAAACGCGGTAAAGTCATAGCCTGCAACCCAACCGACGACATAACCGTTGTTACCTGAATAGTAGGTCTGATCAACATAATGCAATGCAACGAAAGGTTTCAGCCAGACACCAGCCACTGTTGCGTTATAGCCGACGCCGTACAGGGTATTCACTTCATGGAAGTTGCTGTAATTGTTGCCGTTAGCGCTTGGCAGTGAATAAGTGCCGTAGACATGTCCATACAGGTTGAAACCCGTATCGCCCAGGTAGTAGCGACCCGTGGTTTTGAAGGTATAACGTTGGTTATCACCGGGTTGAGCTGTTTTTGAATTGAATGGATTTTCCAGGTCAAAGAAGCCGTAAACCTCGCCCCAGTTAAAGCCAGCGCCGCCTTCTAACTCAATATAGGCAAAATCATCTTTGTGCGACGAATCACCTGATTTATGTGTAGTGCTTTGGGTCCAGTCAAGATAGTTCATACTGATATTACCAAAACCCCACTGGTATTCGGCTTGAGCTGCTGGAGCTAAAATAATTGCAGCCAGTGCCGCCGTGCCGACAAGAATTTTACGCATAGATCCCTCTGTGTAGTTAAAAGATGTCAGGAGAAACAAAAGGACATAGTCCTTAACAAAAATCGCGCTCATCATAATCTTACCGTACAAAAGGATAAATAGTTGATAGTGATTCAGATCTCGTTTTATGAGTAATAATTTACAATAATTACTTAAATTTGTGACTTTATTCAATAAATAAGCGGTTAGCTATTCATCCGGATTATTTGTAGGAATAAATCTATTCTCCTCTCCGTTTTGGCAACAACAATTTTGATTTATGATGTGTTTGCTTAAATCTATTCGATGTCCGGTGGGCAAGGATGCTTGTGCCACGATGACCCCACCAAAATAAAACACCCTGTCAACTTAGCGCTCACAGGGTGGAAGTGCTTCTCTCATTGAGCCAGTACAAGCTGGGGCTTTCTGTTGTCAAGATGCGATATCAGGCTAGTTTTTCTCGCCTGAGCGCCAGATAATCCAATAATCCGCCCAGAACGATTCCAACCACGCTGAACTGAATTCCTCGCAATAGCAAGATATCGGCTACGTCCGTTGCAGAGGTCCAATCCAATGCATTGGTGATCAGTAAAATTAGCCAGATGGCGAGTAATACGCAACCGACGGTCAATAAGCGCAACGCCCAACGATAGGCATTTTTAAATGTGGTACGAGGCATGAACTCATCCGTCTTCTGGGTATGCTCCAGTGTTTGGCGACAGATATAGAGCAGTATTAAGCCAGGTATCCCCACTGCAATTGAGAATAAATAGAAGAGAGGCCAGCCATGAACTTCAACAAACCAACCCGCAATAGGGCCAACATAAACCCGCCCCACGGCAGAAAGAGCCGACAGCAAGGCAAATTGCGTCGCGGAGAAAGATTTATTACACAGTGTCATCAACAATGCGACAAAAGCTGCGGTTCCCATGCCACCACACAGGTTCTCCAGGAAGATGGCACTGCCCATAGAAAAGATATTCTTGTCAGTGATAGATAGCAGCCAATAACCGATATTTGATACAGCTTGTAGAATGCCGAAAATCATCAAGGCACGGAATAAGCTCAGCCGCTGCATCAACAAACCACCATACAATGCGCCTATAATAGTTGCAATCAGCCCCAGTGTCTTATTAATCAACCCCACTTCACCGGCATCAAATCCAACGCCACGGATCAGGAAGGTGGTACTCAGGCTGGCGGCAAAGGCATCGCCCATTTTGTACAGCACGATCAATAGCAGGATCAGCCATGCATTGTTACGGCCAAAGAAATCACGTAATGGCGCGACAAATGCCGCTTCCAGTGTTTTTGGCGGTGAAATTTGGATATCGGGTTCTGGCGCGAAAATGGTGGCAAATACCCCAATTAACATCAACCCGGCCATCAGCCAGTAAGTGGATTGCCAGCCCAAATAGCGATCGGCTATCCATAGCGCCAACCCACCAGAAACTAACATCGCCAGCCGATAACCTAAGACCGATACAGCAGCACCGGCGCCGCGTTCGTCGGCAGTGAGTAAGTCGGTTTTATAGGCGTCAAAAACAATGTCCTGAGACGCTGAACAGAACGCTACCAGCACAGCAATCGCCGCCAGCCACCACAGATGTTTGGCTGGTTCCATAAAGCCCATCGCGATAATTGCCACAATAAGTAGCAACTGACTAACCAACAGCCAGCCGCGTCTGCGACCTAAAAACGACGGTGTATAGCGATCCATCAACGGCGACCAGAGGAATTTAAAGACATAGGCCTGACCGACCAGAGAGAAAATACCAATAGTTTTCAGGCTGACGTTTTCAATCGTCATCCAGGCCTGCAAAGTACCACCGGTAAGAGCCAAGGGAAGACCCGAAGCAAACCCCAACAATAACAGTACGAGTGAATTACGTTGGGTAAAAAGGTTTGAATAGCGATTGGACATGTGTAACCTACATGTTCAGCCCTATTGCTAAGACAGAACATTCTATTAAGCAGAAATAATAATATTAAGCAAACACCCGATTAACGGGCGTTTTGTTTGATGAAACTACTGACACTGGTATCTTTCGCCATATCGGCGATCACGTCATTCAACACCGTATTAACAGCATTGGTGATTTTTTCGTTAGTGGCGGTAAATGCGCCCTGAATATTGTAAGACGCACGGTAGTTCTTAATTTGCCTGTTACCTTTTTTGGCAGTAGCAGTTATCGAAATATCGGCTTTAGTTGTGATGTTGTAGCGCAGGTTACCTTCCTGCACATCGGCAAACAGTTGGTTTACCACAATTTGCAAATCTACCGGAGCATCAGATCCAATCATATAACCACGGGCTTTCATCTGCTTTTCCAGCACTTCTTGTAACAAGAAACGCAGGTCGCGTGATGATGTCAACACCACCAATTGCCCATCACGGTTCACTTTAGCCAGTGCTGAATTCTGCCGTTGATCTGCGCCATTAATGCTGATGGTAATGCCCATTAGCGTTGGATCTTGCGGTGGCAACACTATTTTGGGCGAGATATTCAGTGCGCTATTGCCGGCAGCACAGCCCGCCAGTATAAAAGCAGCTAACAGCGGGAAAAGAATTTTCTTTAGCATGTTCACTTTCTCAATAGTTATGGAGTTCTTTAATAAACAACGCCGGATAGCTGCCATATTATTTTGCGAATGTGCAGTCGCGACATCATAGCACCGCCATTGGTTGGAAGGGTATCTTGATGGAGAAAAATTTCCCCCCGATGTCTATGTCATCTTCTGTTTTAGCTAACCATCAGATTTGCCAAATACCCAAGTGACTTCAATGGGCAGCCAACCCCCTGTACCTTGAAGAGCGCCGGTGACATACCATGAACTCGCAGATTAGCGATATCTGAGATACTTTGTATCTAACATGTTATAAAATAGCGAAAATACCATGAGTATTGCATTAAAAAATTGGCCATTTTCTGCCCCAGTATTAAGGAAACTAAGATGATTCTGATTCAGGAGCAAATTGAAGAAAAATTAAAAATGGCATTCGAACCGGATCATCTTGAGGTGATTAATGAAAGTTATCGCCACAATGTTCCTGCTGGTTCTGAAAGTCATTTTAAAATTGTGATCGTCAGTGATAAATTTCAAGATCAACGCTTTTTGGCTCGCCATCGCGCGATTTACACTGTGTTGGCTGATGAACTTGCAGGTAGCGTCCATGCGTTGGCATTACACACTTACATACTAAAAGAGTGGGAAAGTTTGCAAGATACGGTACCTAACTCTCCCTCTTGCCGTGGTGCAGGAACTCTGTCGTAGTATCTGAATTGGCTTAATCTGCTAAATTCATCGCAAATAGGGTCAATAGCAGTAGTAATTCTGGCCTGATTTAGGGTATTAGTAGATGGCCGTTTGTGTTTCTGTATGGGCGTCATTAGTATTTCGCAGGCGTTTTAGCCGAGAGAACGACCCACGTGTGAATTTTACCGCGACGACATTCGTTTGCTTTCCTCGACTCACACCCTACGCACCGCTATAATGTCGCGTCTTATTTTTTCGGAATGGTTTCGGGACGCTTCTGACATCTGGGATACTCGGTTCTGTATAACGCGGACGTCCCGGTTCTTAGAGGATGTTTTCAGAGTTCGCATCATTCCTGAAAAGGTGTGATGCTGCTTCGTTTGCAGCTTCTGGAGTTGACCGAGCACTGTGATTTTTTTGAGGTAACAAGATGCAAGTTTCTGTTGAAACCACTCAAGGCCTTGGCCGCCGTGTAACAATTACTGTTGCTGCTGATAGCATTCAGAAAGCAGTAAAAAACGAATTAATGAAAACTGCTAAAAATGTTCGTATCGACGGTTTCCGCAAAGGCCATGTGCCAATGAATATCGTTGAACAGCGTTACGGCGCATCTGTTCGTCAGGACGTTTTGGGCTCCCTGATGCAACGTAATTTCGTTGATGCGATCATCAGCGAAAAAATCAACCCGGCGGGCACACCGAATTATGTGCCGGGTCAATACAAAACGGGTGAAGATTTTACTTATTCCGTTGAGTTTGAAGTCTATCCAGAAGTAGAGCTGAAAGATCTGGAAAGCATCGAAGTAGAAAAGCCAGTTGTTGAAGTAAACGACGCTGACGTTGATACCATGCTGGAAACTCTGCGTAAGCAACAAGCTACCTGGAAAGAAACTGATACTGCGGCCACTGCTGACGATCGTGTAACGCTGGATTTCACCGGTTCTATTGACGGTGAAGAGTTTGAAGGTGGCAAAGCGACAGATTTCGTACTGGCAATGAGCGAGAACCGTATGATCCCGGGCTTTGAACAAGGTGTTATCGGCCACAAAGCCGGTGAAGAGTTCACCATCGACGTTAATTTTCCAGAAGACTATCATGCAGAAAATCTGAAAGGTAAATTAGCGAAGTTCGCCATCGTGCTGAAAAAAGTTGAAGTGCGTGAGCTGCCAGAACTGACGGAAGAATTTATTAAACGTTTCGGCGTTGCTGATGGTTCTGTAGCGGGTTTACGTGCTGAGGTGCGTAAAAACATGGAGCGTGAGCTGAAAGGCGCAGTACGTAACCGTGTTAAAACTCAAGCAATTGACGGGTTGGTTAACGCCAACGAAATTGACGTTCCAGCTACATTGGTTGACGGCGAAATCGATGTGCTGCGCCGTCAGGCCGCACAGCGTTTCGGCGGCAACGAAAAACAAGCAGCAGAACTGCCGCGTGAATTGTTCGAAGAACAAGCTAAACGTCGCGTAGTTGTTGGTCTGCTGTTGGGCGAAGTTATCAGCAAGCATGAATTGAAAGCTGACGAAGATCGCGTCAAAGCACTGATCGAAGAAATGGCTTCTGCTTATGAAGATTCGCAAGAAGTTATCGAATTCTACAGCAAAAATAAAGAGTTGATGAACAATATGCGTAACGTTGCTCTGGAAGAGCAAGCCGTAGAAACACTGCTGGCTAAAGCCAAAGTAACTGAAAAACTAACTACCTTCAGTGAGCTGATGAATCAGACTGCTGCTGCGTAATGTTTTTTAGCGTATCAGATCGGATGTAATCTATCCGTTGTATGGAAAAATCCCGTAGTCCTTTGGCTGCGGGCTTTTTCTTTTAATAAAAATAATTAATCAATGATATGATTAATCTGGCATATTTCTCGGTAATCTGTGCTTATTTTTTGAAAAATAAAATTAAATACTTAATATATAATCGAATAATAAGGCATCGAGATTACGACAGAAATAACAGATGGTTGTTAGCCTGAAAAGACCGTTGTTGGGGTAACAAACAGTTATTAGTCATAAAAAATGTCATTGGGGCTTGAAAATGTACAGTAATTCCCCAATTAACCTTACAGACCTTCATATAATATATACCCAAGTTGCTTCAAGATGCAGGCAAGTGGTAACTGAGCGAAACCCCATCTGCTTAATCAAATAAGTGACTGAGGTGAGTAAAAGCAGCCAACCCCCTGAATCCCGACGGGCGACGGCTGTATAATATGTTGATGAAGTACTGGCTGATTGCTATCGTCAAATGTGTTTGGATAACCAGGCTGTTTGCAAGCATGAATATAGTCATCATTACTTATCTCAAGTAGAATCGGTTATGAATGGCGCCAAAGTGAATTCTATTAGGAGACGGTAATGTCATACAGTGGCGAACGAGATCAATTTGCACCTAACATGGCTCTGGTGCCTATGGTGGTTGAGCAGACTTCACGCGGGGAACGTTCTTACGATATTTTCTCTCGTCTGTTGAAAGAGCGCATTATCTTTCTGACCGGTCAAGTTGAAGACCATATGGCTAACCTGATCACGGCACAAATGCTATTTCTGGAAGCTGAAAATCCAGAAAAAGACATTTTCCTGTATATCAACTCGCCGGGTGGAGTGATCACTGCTGGGATGTCAATTTATGACACCATGCAATTCATTAAGCCTGATGTTAGCACTATCTGTATGGGGCAGGCGTGTTCAATGGGCGCATTCCTGTTGACGGCTGGCTCTAAAGGTAAACGTTTTTGCTTGCCGAATTCCCGAGTTATGATTCACCAACCGTTGGGTGGTTTCCAGGGGCAGGCTACAGACATTGAAATTCATGCCAAAGAGATTCTGAAAGTGAAATCACGCATGAATGAACTGATGGCCCATCACACGGGAAGGTCTCTTGAAGAAATAGAGAGAGACACGGAACGTGACCGTTTCCTGTCTGCGCAGCAGGCTGTAGAATACGGATTGGTTGACTCTGTGTTCACCCGTCGTGACTAACAACTTATTTCTGTGAGCCGATATACTATAGTTGTATGTAAATAGCTCAAGTCGTGTAATCGAACACTTATATTGCACATTGTTTAGTAACTACCCAATATATCGGCTGCCCACTGAAGGTTAGGGGGGCGTCCAGAAATAGCGAGAATAGTCTCCCTGCCACCATGGTTTCGGGTGTGGCAGATACTGAAAAAGAGGTTTACTGATGACAGATAAACGCAAAGACGGTTCTGGAAAGCTGCTGTATTGTTCTTTCTGCGGCAAAAGCCAGCATGAAGTTCGTAAGCTAATTGCCGGGCCGTCAGTGTATATCTGCGATGAATGTGTTGATTTGTGCAATGACATTATTCGCGAAGAGATCAAAGAAGTTGCTCCGCATCGCGAGCGCAGTTCGTTACCAACGCCACACGAAATTCGTCACCACCTGGATGACTATGTTATCGGGCAGGATCCGGCGAAAAAAGTACTGGCTGTTGCTGTATACAATCACTACAAGCGGTTGCGTAACGGTGATGCCAGTAATGGTATCGAGCTGGGTAAAAGTAATATTCTGCTAATTGGCCCGACCGGTAGTGGTAAAACGCTGTTGGCCGAGACATTGGCACGCTTCCTGGATGTGCCATTTACGATGGCTGATGCGACGACGCTGACTGAAGCCGGTTACGTGGGTGAAGATGTAGAAAACATCATTCAAAAGCTATTGCAAAAATGTGATTACGATGTGCAAAAAGCGCAGCGTGGTATCGTTTATATAGATGAAATCGATAAAATTTCTCGTAAATCTGATAACCCATCTATCACGCGTGACGTTTCAGGTGAAGGTGTGCAGCAGGCTCTGTTGAAATTGATAGAAGGAACGATTGCTGCTGTGCCACCACAAGGTGGTCGCAAACATCCGCAGCAGGAGTTCTTGCAGGTTGATACCTCAAAAATTTTGTTTATCTGTGGTGGTGCTTTCGCAGGTTTGGACAAAGTTATCGACCAACGCATTAACACTGGCACCGGTATTGGCTTTGGTGCGACGGTAAAAGGCAAGTCAGAGAAAGTAACGGAAGGCGAATTGTTGAGACTGGCTGAACCAGAAGACTTAATTAAATTCGGTTTAATTCCTGAATTTATTGGTCGTCTGCCAGTGGTTGCTACCTTGGGTGAACTGAACGAAGATGCGTTGATTCAGATCCTGAAAGAGCCGAAAAATGCCCTGACTAAACAGTATCAGGCGCTGTTTAATCTTGAAGGCGTTGAGCTTGAGTTTCGTGATGAGGCGCTGACGGCCATCGCCAGGAAAGCGATGGCACGTAAAACAGGTGCTCGCGGCCTGCGTTCTATCGTAGAAGGTGCTTTGCTTGATACCATGTACGATTTACCGTCAATGGAAAGTGTGGAGAAAGTGGTGGTAGATGAATCAGTTATTGCTGGTCAATCTGCGCCAATTCTAATTTATGGCCAACCAGAAGCTCAAGCTTCTGGTGAATAAGTAGCCAAATAATCCAGATGGTTAGTGTGACAATGGGGGGAGTTATCCCCCATTTCTTTTTCCTCGCATTGTTATCGTTGAATGTAAGACATTCGTCCCCATATACTCAAATACCTATTTAGTGAAACTCGTGATGACTCGTGTTTCACGAGATTCCCAGTAATCTGGCGGAAGCTAAACTAAGAGAGAGTTCTATGAACCCTGAGCGTTCCGAACGCATAGAAATCCCCGTATTGCCTCTACGCGATGTGGTGGTTTATCCGCATATGGTGATACCGCTGTTTGTTGGCCGGGAAAAGTCGATTCGCTGCCTGGAGGCGGCAATGGACCATGATAAAAAAATCATGCTGGTTGCGCAGAAAGAAGCCTCAACGGATGAACCCGGTATCAACGATCTGTTTTCAGTAGGCGCTGTAGCCTCGATTCTACAAATGCTGAAGCTGCCCGATGGCACGGTAAAAGTGCTGGTTGAAGGCCTGCAGCGCGCGCGTATCACCACGCTTTCAGACAGCGGTGAGCATTTTGCTGCCCAGGCAGAATACCTTGAATCGCCAGTGATGGATGACCGTGAGCAAGAAGTCTTGGTTCGTACGGCGATTAACCAGTTTGAAGGCTATATCAAACTGAACAAAAAGATCCCACCAGAAGTGCTGTCTTCACTGCACAGTATTGATGATGCAGCCCGTCTTGCAGATACTATTGCTGCACATATGCCATTGAAATTAAATGACAAACAGGCTGTTTTAGAGATGTTCGATGTGACTGAACGTCTGGAATATCTGATGGCAATGATGGAATCAGAAATCGATCTGTTGCAAGTCGAAAAGCGTATCCGTAATCGTGTTAAAAAGCAGATGGAAAAGAGCCAGCGCGAGTACTATCTGAATGAGCAAATGAAAGCCATCCAGAAAGAACTGGGCGAAATGGACGATACACCGGATGAACACGAAGCGCTGAAGCGTAAAATTGAAGCGGCCAAAATGCCGAAAGATGCACGCGAAAAAACCGAAGCCGAACTGCAAAAGCTGAAAATGATGTCACCGATGTCAGCGGAAGCCACCGTGGTGCGTGGTTACATTGATTGGATGTTGCAGGTGCCGTGGAACAACCGCAGCAAAGTTAAGAAAGACCTGGTTAAAGCACAGGAAGTTTTGGATACCGATCACTATGGCTTAGAACGCGTTAAAGATCGTATTTTGGAGTACCTCGCAGTCCAGAGCCGGGTCAGCAAAATTAAAGGGCCAATCCTATGTTTGGTTGGGCCTCCTGGGGTGGGTAAAACCTCTTTGGGGCAGTCTGTTGCCCGTGCAACAGGCCGCCAATATGTCCGTATGGCGCTGGGCGGTGTGCGTGACGAAGCCGAAATCCGTGGGCACCGCCGTACCTATATCGGTTCTATGCCGGGTAAATTGATCCAAAAGATGGCAAAAGTTGGGGTTAAGAATCCACTCTTCCTGTTGGATGAGATCGATAAAATGGCCTCGGATATGCGAGGTGATCCTGCATCAGCTCTGCTGGAGGTCTTGGATCCAGAACAAAACGTTACATTTAACGACCATTATCTGGAAGTGGATTATGATCTGTCAGATGTCATGTTTGTTGCAACGTCTAACTCCATGAACATCCCAGCACCATTGCTGGATCGTATGGAAGTAATTCGCCTGTCCGGCTATACCGAAGATGAGAAACTCAATATTGCCAGGCAACATCTGTTGCCGAAACAATTTGAGCGTAATGCCATTAAGAAAGGCGAGTTGACTATTGATGACAGCGCCATCATGAGTATTATTCGTTATTACACCCGTGAGGCAGGAGTGCGCAGTTTGGAGCGCGAAATCTCCAAACTTTGCCGTAAAGCAGTAAAAAATTTGCTGATGGATAAAACGGCTAAACATATCGAAATTACTGGCGATAACTTGAAAGACTTCCTTGGCGTACAGAAGGTTGATTACGGTCGGGCTGACACCGAGAACCGAGTGGGTCAGGTCACTGGCCTGGCGTGGACTGAAGTTGGTGGTGACTTGCTGACCATTGAAACTGCATGTGTACCGGGTAAGGGCAAACTGACTTATACCGGTTCGCTGGGTGAAGTGATGCAAGAATCTATTCAGGCTGCGTTGACAGTGGTACGTGCGCGTGCCGATAAATTGGGGATTAACTCTGATTTCTATGAAAAGCGTGACATCCATGTGCATGTGCCTGAAGGAGCTACGCCCAAAGATGGCCCGAGTGCCGGTATTGCAATGTGTACCGCTCTGGTTTCTTGTTTGACCGGTAACCCGGTGCGTGCTGATGTGGCGATGACTGGCGAGATTACCTTACGTGGTTTAGTATTGCCAATTGGTGGTTTGAAAGAAAAATTGTTGGCCGCTCATCGTGGTGGGATCAAAGTGGTGCTAATTCCAGATGATAACAAACGTGATTTGGAAGAGATTCCAGACAATGTTATCGCCGATCTGGAGATTCATCCGGTTAAACGAATTGATGATGTTTTAGCCATTGCGTTGCAAAATCCCGCCTTCGGGGCACAGCCGATAGCGTCAAAATAGTGGCGGATCGCAAGAAGTATTGATAAAACTAATGTTAGCAAGTGAAGTCATGCTTGCCAGATATTTTTTGTGCCGCTAAGTTAGTTCGGCTGCTCGGAAAAATTTTAATTTTTTTGGCTGCTTGCCCGACTGGGCAAAATTGATATAACAGCTGCGCTGTCGTGTTGTCCGTAAGGATTTTCGGCACGAAGATGGAATTCTAAAGGGGATCAAAGAGTGAATAAGTCACAACTAATCGACAAAATTGCCGCAGGTGCTGATATCTCCAAAGCAGGTGCTGGGCGTGCATTAGATGCAATTATTGCTTCTGTAACAGAATCCTTGAAAGAAGGGAATGATGTAGTTCTGGTTGGTTTTGGTACTTTTTCAGTACGTGAGCGTTCTGCGCGTACTGGGCGTAACCCTCAAACAGGTAAAGAAATCAGTATTCCAGCAGCCAAAGTACCAGGCTTCCGTGCCGGTAAAGGTCTGAAAGACGCTGTAAACTAATTTTTGCGTCAATTCCGACTTCAAGGTGTATACCCAAAGTAATTGGGGTTGCAGGTAAGTAACAGGTGAACGAATCCTCCAAGGGATTCGGGTGAGCGCGAGATCGTCAACACCCTCACGGCTTTAAAGACGAAAAGTCCATATTGTTTGCGTTAAACAATAACCTGACGCAATTGAGTTGGTAAGGTAAGATACAAGGCGCATCATTAATGATGCGCTTTTTTTCGTTTTGTCGCAGAGCGCCGGCACAAAATACTACTCTGGTGTAGGAATATCAGTGGTTGAGCGTTGATAAGTAACGTAAGGAAAGACAGTAAGCAGTTTTAACGCGCAGCAGCATAATGAGCTGTCGCAAGGAATGCTAGGGTTATACCCAAGTTACGTTAAGATGCAGCCAGGCGGCAACTGAGCCAAGCCCCCTGTATCTTGAAGGGCGATCGGTATATTTAGGCCTGCGCAAGCATTTTTATCCACATTACAGCGGAGTATTGTCACATTATGATGGACAACTTACGCGCGGCTTCTAATAACGTCGTGCTCAAAATCATTCTGGTCCTGATCATGTTGTCCTTTATCCTGACTGGGGTTGGCAGCTATCTGATTGGAGACGCTAACGATTATGCAGCTAAAGTTAACGGTCAAGATATTAGCCGCGCTCAGCTAAAACAGGCTGTGCAGAGTGAACGTGCTCGCCTGCAACAGCAATTAGGCGAACAGTTCTCTGTGCTGGCCGCCAATGAAGGTTATATGCTGCAACTGCGTCAGCAGATGCTCGGACAGTTGATCAACAACATGCTGCTTGATCAATATGCCAAAAAATTGGGTCTGAGTGCCAGTGATGAGCAAGTAAAAGCAGCCATCCGCCAGGCTACTTATTTCCAGACGGATAATAAGTTCGACAATAAAAAATACCTCGAACTGGTTAACCGAATGGGTTATACACCTGATCAATTCGCGCAATTGCAGCGTCAACAGCTTGTTAATCAACAATTGCTGCAAGCCTTTGCTGACAGTGGCTTTATCCTGCCAATCGAATCACAGGCGATGTCAGATCTGATTTTGCAGCAACGTGAAGTTCGTCTGGCAACAATTGATCTTAAGGTTCTTCAGGCACAGCAGAAAGTGATGGATGAAGAGCTGAAAGCGTACTACGAACAAAATAAAAATAGCTTCATTGCGCCAGAACAGATGAAAGTGAGTTTTATTGTGATGGATGCAGCCACGATGCAAGACAAAATCGCGGTAACTGAAGAAGATATCACCGCGTATTATGATCAACATAAAAGCAGCTATACCCAGCCTGAGCGCCGTAACTACAGTGTAATTCAGTTTAAAACTGAAACAGAAGCCAAAGCTGCGTCGGATGAACTGAAAAAAGGCGCTGATTTTGCCACAATGGCAAAAGAGAAATCCACCGATATCATTTCCCGCAAAAATGGCGGGGAATTAGGTTGGCTGGAACCTGAAACCACGGCTGATGAGCTGAAAAAAATCAATTTGACGAAGAAAGGCCAGTTATCTGGTGTGGTTAAATCCTCAGTGGGTTATTTGATTGTTCGTTTAAACGACATCAAACCAGAGCAGGTTAAACCGCTGTCGGAAGTGCATGATGCAGTGGCGAAAAAAGTTAAGCAAGAAAAAGCGGTTGACGCTTACTATGCCTTACAGCAAAAAGTCAGCGAAGCTGCGACCAGTGATAACGAGTCTTTGGCATCAGCAGAAGAGGCCGCCGGCGCTAAAGCTAAGCAGACTGGGTGGTTTACCCGTGATGCTGTACCAGTTGAAATTAATTTCAAGCCAGTAATTCAGGCAATCTTTGACGGTGGTCTGGTAGGTGAGAATGGCGCCCCCGGCAGTAACTCAGATGTTATTACCGTTGATGGCGATCGTGCTTTTGTTATCCGCATCGACGGCCATAAACCAGAAGGCATTAAGCCATTCGATCAGGTACGTGATCAGGTTGCTGAGCTGGTGAAACGGAAGAAAGCACAGCAACTGGCACGTGTTGATGGTGAGAAAATCCTGACTGCACTGAAACAAGGTAAAGGAGAAGAAGCCATGAAAGTTGCTGGTCTTACATTCGGCGAGAAGAAAACCTTGTCACGCGCGCCAGATGATGACCAATTAATACAGACTATCTTTGCGTTGGCTCATCCGCAAAAAGATCAGCCGGTATATGGTTTATCTCAAGATCTCCAGGACAATATCGTATTGATCGAACTGCTGTCCGTGACACCGGGCAAATTGCCGGAAGGTGAAATCAAAACCTTTACGGCTAAAATGGCCGAAGGGGCAAGTAATGTCACTTTTGATGCGTTGATGGCAAATCTGCACAAACAGGCAACCATCAAGATGGGTCTGGCGGAGCAACAGCAGCCTCGATAAAGTTATAATCACAATAAGCCTCGCATTGATTTGCAAACCGATGTAACAACGAAAGGTCGCTCTGGCGGCCTTTCGCATATCTGGAGTCTGCTGTTTGCGATGGAACAGCAGTTGCGGCAAGGTAGTCATGCTGTCAAACACAAGGAGGATACAGCATGAAATTTATAGGAAAACTATTTGTAATAACCACATTATTTATCAGTCTTAATATCCATCAAATAGCCAGTGCGGCTCCTGTAAGTGCTGAAAGTGGTTCTCAGGATAAAATGCTAAGCAAGCCCCTCCGTTCGACGACAGATAACGCCGGCAAAAAGCCTGCGAAAGTGGCTGAAAGTAAATCTGAGAGCGCTAAAACAATCGCTAGCGGCTCAATAGAAAATCAGTCAGGCCAAATCAATATCAATAGCGCCAATGCTGAACAACTGGCTCAGTTTCTTAGTGGGATTGGCAGAAAAAAAGCTGAAGCTATCGTTAATTACCGCGAGCAGTTTGGCCCCTTCACCGACGCAGAACAACTCCTTGAGGTTCCCGGCATTGGCCTTTCATTTTTAGAGAAGAATGGCAATAAGCTGAAGATGTGATTCTGCTTCGTGATGAGTAGATACAATGGTCAGGTAGATATCCGTGGGTATTTTTCTGGCCTTTTCTTCAAAAAAAACCTCGGTTTTCATAATGTAAGGTATGGCAGTAATGTAAAATTGTGATTCTGATCGAGGTTATACAGAGGGCCTGCTATGAAGTGATTTTTCTCTGTTAATCTTGCTATGAGGTCAAACCAGTGTCGTTCGTGATTCTATAATTTCAATAATCAGACTGGAGAAACTTGTGGCTATACATACTCATATTAAAGTTAGGGGTTTTCATATTGATGTTTTTCAACATGTTAATAATGCCCGCTATTTAGAGTTTCTTGAGGAAGCGCGTTGGGAGTGGCTAGATGGGCAGCCAGCATTTCATTGGATGACTGAGCGTCAGATTGCTTTCATTGTGGTTAACATTAATATTAATTATCGCCGCCCGGCAGTGTTGGGCAATCTGCTACGCATTGATAGCCAGCTACTAAAGCTAAATGCTAAAAGCGGCGTGATGAAACAAACCGTGACACTGGAACCAGAAGGAATGCCAGTTGCTGATGCTGAATTGACATTTGTTTGTATTGATTTATGTAATCAGAAGGCATTACCGTTGGAAGGTGACTTGCGTGTCAAGTTGGAGGAGGTGGTTAATCGGGTTAGCTGAGGTTAATAAAGCAATGGGTGGTTGCCTTGTGTGTAGAGAACATTAGAAGTTTTGTGTCATTCCTAACGTACGCAAAAGGAGGAATGACACATGACTCAACCTTTCGATTTTGAAAAAGTCCTAAATGCCTTGCAATCAGTTCAATTATTGATCGGCAAAAATAGAATTTTAACGCTATTAATCAAAATTTTAATTGAGGTTACGTTAACGGCTGAGCTGGATCTTTATTTGGCGAACGATATTGAGGCTAACCGTAGCGGGCAAAAAAACCATCAAAACCCCGACCGACAGCTTTCGACTGGCAACACCCCGTGACCGCAATTGCACCTTTGAACCGCAAATGAGGGGGCTAATTTCTGGCTGTCGGTGCTGATCGAGCTGCAAAATCGAGGGTCTGGAAGATATTATGATGGCCTGTATTGACGGCCTGAACGGGTTCCCAGAAGCGACCAACGGTATTTACCCGCGAACCGAAGTCCGGCTCTGCGTTTTTCAAAAAATACGTAATTTAGTCAAATGGTTAACATCAAAGCCCCGCCGGGTTTGTGTGGCTGATTCAAAGCCGGTTTATCGCGCGGTACTGAAAGGGCGACAGAAATGGCACTGGATGAGTTAGATGAAAAATGGGGCGAGCAACCCCCGGTGGTGCTCCAATGCTGGCGCAGGAAGTGGACGAATTTATTGGGTATAATTTAACGTAAAAAAGCCGGTTGTTGTTTTTCGTATGCTGAAATATGGCTTTCATGTTGCAACGTCAGGCCAATACTGTCTATGCCATTGATCAAGCAATGACGGCGGAAATTGTCTATTTCAAAAGAGTAACTTTTCCCACCGGCATTCACTGTTTGCTGCTCTAAATCGACAATAAACTCGATACCTTCA
>JBEGTQ010000070.1:0-28213 GCA_041179305.1 Pseudomonadota bacterium
GGTGGGTGAATGTTATGCGCCTTGTTTGATGCGTTACATCTCAATCTGGCTGTTAATTTATTGTGTTTAAAATCACAATAAATTAAGGTGCCTAATAGATGAATTCACGTCAAATTAAATAGAATAAGGAGTATAGGATGAAAGTTGCAGTTCTCGGTGCCGCAGGTGGTATCGGCCAGGCCCTCGCCCTTCTACTCAAGACCCAGCTTCCTTCAGGTTCAGACCTCTCATTGTATGATATCGCACCCGTCACTCCGGGTATCGCAGTTGATCTGAGCCATATCCCAACGGCGGTTAATATTAAAGGTTTCAGCGGCGAAGATGCTACCCCAGCATTACAAGGGGCAGATATTGTCCTGATTTCAGCCGGTGTTGCACGTAAACCGGGCATGGATCGTTCAGACTTGTTCAATGTGAATGCGGGTATTGTTCGTAATCTGGTTGAGAAAATCGCATGTACTTGCCCGACAGCATTAATCGGCATCATTACCAACCCGGTAAACACTACGGTAGCAATTGCTGCGGAAGTGCTCAAAAAAGCCGGCGTTTATGATAAGAACAAGCTGTTTGGTATTACCACTCTGGATACCATCCGCTCGAACACTTTCGTTGCTGAATTAAAAGGTAAAAAACCACAGGATATCGAAGTGCCCGTTATCGGTGGCCATTCAGGCGTCACTATTCTGCCATTATTATCGCAAATCCAAGGTGTTAGTTTTACTGAACAAGAAGTAGCTGATCTGACTACGCGCATTCAGAACGCAGGTACTGAAGTTGTTGAGGCCAAAGCTGGTGGTGGATCTGCAACTCTGTCGATGGGACAAGCTGCTGCCCGTTTCGGGCTTTCGCTGGTTCGTGCTTTGCAAGGCGAAAGCAATGTTGTTGAATGTTCTTACGTTGAAGGTGATGGCAAATATGCACGCTTTTTTGCTCAACCAATCCTGTTAGGTAAAAACGGTATCGTTGAACGTAAAGATATCGGTACACTGAGTGCTTTTGAGCAACAAGCGCTGGAAAATATGCTTGATGTACTGCACAAAGATATCGAGTTGGGTGAGAACTTCGTTAATTAAGACGTGATATAGGGGCTAAAATTTGCCCCTAAGATAACATAATCAACCGCCGTGACACTTTATCGGTGGTTTTTTTATGACTGCGTAGTTACGGGCCGTATCCTTACTTTACGATCGAGAAGATTTCCTGTTTTCGGATCATAGTAGCGTGTCGGCCAAATTTCAGCAGGGTGAATTTCGAGATATTCAGCAATCAGCCATTCTCCTTTTGGCCAGGGGCGGGTCAAGGCATTGGCCAGTGTTGATGAACTCAACCCGGCTTCTCTGGATAGTGCAGCCAGAGTCGTACCTCTTTTACGAAGTGCAGCAATGATGTCGGCTGGGTGCCAATCTGATTTCCTTAAAATCATCTTTAATCCTTTTTTTTTCTAAGCTGCTGGCGTGTTAGTGATATAAATAACAGTACATTGTTAATCGTACTGTGAACAGAAAGTAATCATTTAGAAAGATCATAGCATTTATTTTCCTAAAAATTTTAAATGTTTTCTAAATATTCCGTTTTTGTGTCACTGCGCATATTAGGAAGCAATACCATGAAAAAAGAGTGGTTTGCCGCTAAGGAATTGGCAGGTCTTGAGGGGCTACCATCATCGCCGCAAGGCATAAACCTCATGGCAAAACGTGAGGGATGGGAACAAAGGCGTCGTCGGGGAGTTCAGGGCAAGGCTGTTGAATATCATATTGAAAGCCTGCCAGCCATGATTTTGGGTTCATTACAACTAAGAGAAGAACCTGCTCAATATGCGACGAGAAGGCAGGATCCTTTGGCTGTTTGGATCGAGGCGTACTACCGCTTTACTGAAGATGAACGGGAACAAATCCTCAGTTTTATTTTTCGTGAAGGTGCAAAAAGCCTGATCGAGCGGCTGACAACGGATTAACTTGCCCGTCGTCCTGGCGCAATCGAAGCTACTCACGGATCGAGTGTCTATATGAAAAAACAATGGTTCACTGCTGTTGAATTGGTTGGTATCGCAGGACTGCCTTCTAGTCGGGCAGGTGTTAATGGTCGGGCGAGAAAAGAAGGGTGGGAGCGCCGACGTAAAGCGGGTGTGCAGGGAAAGGCGGTGGAATATTCAAGTGAGGGGCTGCCACCCGATGTACTGAATGTATTACGCTTGAAAGAAATGCCTGCAGAATATATTTCGCAGCGACAAGATCCATTCGCCGTATGGATTGAGGCTTACAACCAACTCACCGATTCTGAACGCTCCCAGATCGTTGCGTTCTTGCTACGGGAGGGGGTAGGTGCATTGATGAAGCGTTTGACTTAACTACCTGAAAAGATGAATCCAGGCGGTAAAACGCGGCTTTCTTAATATTTTCTCAAAAAACGCGTTGTACTGCAATGTGTGCTAATCCTTCAAGTGCCAGGCGATAATTACTTTCAGGCAGAATTTGTAAAGCAGCGATGGCTTTGTCTGCTTCTTGCTCGGCACGCTGACGAGTATAGACCAGCGAACCACACTGCTGCATTGCCGCAAGCACTGGCTCAAGCAAGTGGCGACCATTGCCCTGCTCAATGGCTTCTCGGATCATCGCCGCTTGCTCTGTTGTTCCATTATGCATTGCATGCAGGAGAGGCAGGGTAGGTTTGCCTTCATTAAGGTCATCGCCGGTGTTTTTACCGAGGGTCGTGCCATCAGAACTGTAATCTAGCAAGTCATCAATAAGCTGGAACGCGATGCCGAGATAACGGCCGTATTTCTGCAATGCCAACTCCTGCTCCTCACTGGCGTCCGCCAATATGGCGGCAGATTGTGCTGCGGCTTCAAATAAGCGGGCTGTTTTGCTGTAAATCACCTGCATATAGTTTTCTTCGGTGATGTCAGGGTTATTACAGTTGATTAATTGTAATACTTCACCTTCAGCAATAACGTTGGTTGCAGTAGACATCAGTGCTAAAATACGCAACGATTCAAGGCTTGTCATCATCTGGAATGAGCGGGTATAGATGTAGTCGCCAACTAAAACGCTGGCGGCATTACCGAATGCAGCATTTGCGGTGGCTTTGCCACGACGCATATCAGATTCATCAACCACATCATCATGCAGCAGAGTTGCTGTATGAATGAACTCAATCAATGCTGCAATGGTGATGTGTTTGTTGCCTTTATATTGCAGCGCACGAGCCACCAAAACTGCCATCATTGGGCGAATACGTTTCCCGCCACCGCTGATTATGTAATGGCCCAATTGATTGATAAGAACAACATCAGAATTCAACTGGCCGATAATTGTAGTGTTTACAGTCGCCATATCTGGCGCGGTTAACTCGATAATTTTTTCCAGATTCATTGTTATATTCAATTATTTTTCTCTTTAAACGGCGATTAGATTACCAGCCACATTATTACATGGCGTTCTCTGAGACCATGATTGTACTTGAAAAATACACCAAATAAATGACATGTAAGAAACTGTGCTTTTTTTCTTCTCTCTGATTGATTATACACTTGTCATTCACTATGTTTTTGCGTAGAATTCGCGCCCTATTATGAATATTTATAGTGCGCTCTGGACAGCAAAAGTGGAGTGCACGGAAAGCGGAGTTTTATATGTACGCGGTTTTCCAAAGTGGTGGTAAACAACACCGAGTAAGCGAAGGTCAAACCATTCGCCTGGAAAAGCTGGACATCGCAACTGGTGAGACTGTTGAGTTTGACCAGGTTTTGATGATTGCTAACGGTGAAGAAATCAATATCGGTGCTCCTTTAGTTGATGGTGGCAAAATCAAGGCTGAAATCGTTGCTCACGGTCGTGGCGAGAAGATTAAGATTGTTAAATTCCGTCGTCGTAAGCATTATCGTAAGCAGCAGGGTCATCGTCAGTGGTTCACTGATGTCAAAATCACCGGCATCAGCGCTTAAGTTTTAGGAGAGCGGATAAATGGCACATAAGAAAGCTGGTGGCTCGACTCGTAATGGTCGTGACTCCGAAAGTAAACGTCTTGGCGTAAAACGTTTTGGTGGCGAAGCCGTTCTGGCTGGTAGCATCATCGTTCGTCAGCGCGGTACTAAATTTCATGCAGGTATTAATGTAGGTTGCGGTAAAGACCATACTCTGTTTGCTTTGGCTGACGGTAAAGTCAAGTTCGAAGTTAAAGGCACGAAAAACCGTAAATTTATCAGCATAGAAGCTGAATAAGTTTTTCGCGTCCTGTAAAAATAGAGGTAAGCCCTGCAATTTTGTTGCGGGGCTTTTTACATTTCTGGGTTGTGCTCACCGGGTAAATAATGGATACGAAACAGCAACCTGGTTTAGGTATTTTCCTGGCACTGACCACTGCCGTATTCTGGGGCGCTTTGCCGATCGCAATCAAACAAGTGGTTGAAGTTATGGAGCCTTTTACCATTGTCTGGTATCGCTTCATGATGGCAGCTATCGGTTTGGGGGTTATTCTCGCTTCGCGTCGTCAGCTACCTTCTCTGAAACTTTTTCGCCAATGTCGCTGGTTGGTATTGCTGATCATTGCGACTGGTGGCTTGCTGGGGAATTTCGTCTTCTTCAGCTCATCTTTACAGTATCTTAGTCCGACGGTATCTCAAGTTATAGGGCAACTTTCACCCGTAGGTATGATGGTTGCCACTGTAGTGATTCTGAAAGAGCGAATTCGAATCACGCAGATTATTGGTGCAGGTATGCTGATTTGTGGTCTGTTGTTATTTTTTAACACCAGCCTCCATCAAACTTTTGCCCATCTGACTGATTACACTTTTGGCGTCGCATTGGGTGTCTGTGCGGCGGTAGTCTGGGTAGGCTATGGTGTTGCTCAGAAGGTGTTATTAAGGCGCATGGCATCGCAACCAATCCTATTATTGCTGTATACTTTATGTGCAATTGCATCGCTGCCATTGGCTAAACCCGCAGCCATTTTTCAGTTAAATGGGTGGCAGTTCGCGTGTTTGCTGTTTTGTGGGGTTAATACCCTGGTAGGTTACGGTGCGTTGGCTGAGGCCATGGCGCGTTGGCAGGTAGCGCAGGTAAGCGCGCTCATCACTCTGACGCCGCTGTTTACCCTGCTTTTTTCAATTCTATTGGCGTTGGCTTATCCTGATATGTTTGTTGCGCCGTCCCTCAATTTTGTCGGATACGCAGGTGCCTTCGTCGTGGTGTCAGGCGCAATGTTTTCCGCAATTGGTCACCGTTGGTGGCCACGTCGGTCAGAAATAAATCTGATTGCTCCGAAGAAGCAGTCCGGTGAACGAATTACGGAGAAAGTAAATGAAGTTTGTAGATGAAGCTACGGTTTTGGTTGTCGCCGGTGACGGTGGTAACGGTTGTGTTAGTTTTCGCCGTGAAAAATATATTCCTAACGGTGGCCCTGACGGTGGTGATGGCGGTGACGGCGGCGATATTTATCTGCTGGCCGACGAAAACCTCAACACGCTGATCGATTACCGTTTTGTGAAATCCTTCCGTGCTGAGCGTGGACAGAATGGTCGGAGCCGTGACTGTACCGGCAAACGTGGCCAGGATATCACTATCAAAGTCCCGGTAGGGACGCGTGTACTGGAACAAGGTACCGGCGAAATTGTGGGCGATATGACCCATCACGATCAGCGTCTGATGGTCGCAAAAGGTGGCTTTCACGGGTTAGGTAACACCCGCTTCAAATCCTCAGTAAACCGTGCGCCGCGCCAGAAAACAATGGGTACTGAAGGTGAAACACGGGAACTGATGCTTGAACTGTTGCTGCTGGCTGATGTGGGAATGTTAGGTTTGCCAAATGCCGGGAAATCGACCTTTATTCGCGCTGTTTCTGCCGCTAAACCAAAAGTTGCGGATTATCCGTTTACCACCTTGATCCCAAGTTTGGGTGTGGTACGGATGGATCACGAGCAAAGCTTTGTGATTGCTGATATTCCTGGTTTGATTGAAGGTGCGTCAGGTGGTGCAGGCTTAGGTATCCGTTTCCTCAAACATCTGGAGCGTTGCCGCGTATTGCTGCATTTGGTGGATTTGGCTCCAACTGATGAGTCTGATCCGATTGAGAATGCCAATGTTATCATTAATGAGTTACAGCAATACAGTGAAAATCTTGCCCAAAAACCACGTTGGCTTGTTTTCAATAAAATTGATCTTCTTGATCAAGAGGATGCTGAAATCCGTGCTAAAGCCATTGTGAGCGCGCTGGGATGGGAAGATAAATACTACATGATATCTGCAGCGAATCGTGAGAATGTGAATGCGCTGTGCTGGGATGTTATGAAGTTCATTAATACCCAACCTAAAACTATGGCGATTACTGAAACTAAGCCAGAGAAAGTTGAATTCATGTGGGATGATTACCACCGTGAACAACTGGCTGAAGTGGAAGCAGATGACGAAGACGATTGGGATGAGGAAGATGATGAGGGTGTAGAGTTTATCTACGAGCGTTAAGTTTCCCAGCCCATTATTGGTTAAGAAAGTTTTCTCTAAACAAGGGCTGCCATTTATTCGTGGTGGCCCTTGTTTATTAACCTATTTTTTGATTAGACATACGGTATGTGTGGTTACAGATAGCAAGCATGTTTGCTTGCAGGCGGGTACTTTTAGAGTGATTTTTACCTTAATCAACCTAACAATAGGGTAATCCCCGGGAAAAACCGACGTCAGTTCCCCTGCCTGTTCTGGCTTGATTCTTAGCCATTTATCCGAAATTTGTAGAAAGACTTGTTGATCCTAAACTGAGAGTTTAGTGGTTATCTGGCTGCTAATTGGCCTGTAGCGATGGGCATTTTCAATCAAGTGATGCAGCATGAAACGCAGCAGGATGGTGTCGTCTTCTGTTTGGGTGCGTTACACTTTGTCAGCATACTTGCTTCGTTGATGCATTAAAATTCAGAGTACCTTGCTCAACCAGATTGTCACTCGCGGCGGGTCTGCATTTACACCCAGGCCCGCAGTTCATCGTTTTCGTTGTGTTAAAAATAGTCTAACTTGTTCTGATAAATGTCTTTATACAGGCGATTTTCGAAACGAGCCAATGGCGCGCGACGATTTTTTTGATCTTCAGGCGGCACGGCGTAACCGGATAAGAATTGGACAAATGCCATGCGTTGCCCATTGGCTGTGGTGATAAATCCAGCCAGATTGTATACCCCCTGCAACGCACCGGTTTTAGCTGAGACTTTGCCATCAACGCCTGCTTCATGCAGGCCACTACGATAACGTAACGTACCATCATAACCTGATAATGGCAGCATTGAGATAAAGTTAAGCTCCTGATCATGCTGAGCAATATATTGCAAGGCCTGCATCATGGTGGCTGGCGATATCAAATTATGGCGCGATAATCCAGAACCATCCACGAGAATGCTGTTACCGAGATCGACACCTGCTTTTTGACGCAATACCTGGCGAACTGCATCGGCTCCAGCACGCCAGGTACCCGGTATTCCAAATCGCTGATGACCGATAGTTCTGAACACTGTTTCGGCAATCATGTTGTCAGACTTTTTCAACATAATTTTCAGCAAATTATGCAATGGTGCTGATTGTGCCTGTGCCAGTATATGGCCTGCTGAACCAGGTGCAGTTTGACGGCGCAGGCTGCCATCAATTTGAATATCTGCTTTTTTAAGCTCATCTTTCAAAATGGCTCCGGCATAGCTGGCCCCATTTTG
Source organism: Pseudomonadota bacterium (assembly GCA_041179305.1). Taxonomy (GTDB): domain Bacteria; phylum Pseudomonadota; class Gammaproteobacteria; order Enterobacterales; family Enterobacteriaceae; genus Yersinia. The sequence continues at coordinate 7,685 of JBEGTQ010000070.1, forward strand.
CACTGCAAAGGCTAATGGTAACGGCTCACTGCGCTGTGTCAGGCAGCCGGTAAGCGTAAAACGGTTCAATTCACCGGGCACCACATCTAATTCGCAATATTGCGCATCAGGTGAGTCTTTGACTAACGTGCGAACCTCACTAAACATTTGTACTGGGTAATAGGACGCGACTCGGATAAATGCCATGTCACCTGGGGTTGGTGCGCTGTAAAGAGACACTGAAAAGCAGTTACGATCAACAATCGCAGCGGCAGGGGGTGCGCTGAAACACTGTGTCATATCGTTCCACGACCAGCCGGGGGCTTTGTCATGGCTGGCAAACACCGAGGTGTCGATAATCAAATCACCGGCAATTTGCTTGACGCCTGTTTTTTTTAACGTCGCCACCATATTACGTAGCTGTTGGCGTGTTAAGGTGGGATCGCCATCAAAACGTGCGGTTAAATTGCCCTGCAACACACCATCGGTAATGGGGCTGTGGCTCTCCAGTGTAGTATTGAAGCGAAAATCTGGGCCAAGTTGTAGTAATGCGGCTAATGCCGTCAGGATTTTTTGCGTGCTGGCGGGTAGCGCCATCTGCCGGGCGTGATAGTCTATTACCGGTGTGGTTGCGCCGATTTTTTGTACCATTAAGGCAAGGTTTGCCCCATCAGGCAGATACTGTGTGTAGTTTTCCATTTGAGCTGCACTGGCACTAGAAACGCTGATATTGATTGCAATAGAACAAGCCAATCTGCTGACAATTCGTGAAAAATGCATAATTTCGGTATAACTGCTGGATAATGTGTTGCCATACTACGGTGCAACGAGGGCGAAAGTAAACGATGACCCTAAAGGAACTCTACGTTAAAATGCAAAATTGGTCCTGACTTGGGGTTTTGGCTCTGGGGAGTTTTTTTGTTTATCGTCTGGAGGCGGGTAGTACATCAGGCTAACCGCATTTTCATTCGAAAACGTTAGAACGACGATTTTTTGAACAGGATAGGTTTAGAGGTATTTAAAAGATGAAACAGATTCCGATGACGGTACGCGGCGCAGATAAACTGCGTGAAGAACTGGATTATTTAAAAGGCGTTCGTCGCCCTAAAATTATTTCTGATATCGCTGATGCGCGCGAACACGGCGACTTGAAAGAAAATGCGGAATATCACGCGGCTCGTGAGCAGCAAGGGTTCTGTGAAGGCCGAATTCAGGAAATAGAAGCCAAGCTTTCTAATGCACAGGTGATTGATATCACTAACATGCCGAACAATGGTCGTGTGATTTTTGGTTGTACTGTACGTGTATTAAATGTGGATTCAGAAGAACAACAGCAATACCGAATCGTGGGTGATGACGAAGCTGATTTTAAACAAAATCTTATTTCAGTTAACTCACCTATCGCGCGTGGCTTGGTTGGTAAAGAAGTCGATGACGTGGTTGTTATTCGTACGCCAGGCGGCGAAGTGGAATATGAAATTCTTAATGTAGATTATGTGTAATACTGATCCGCTTAAGTAGTAACCGTAGGTTGCTGGTAAGAAATGAAGTTGTAAAGAAAAGTAAAAGGCCGCGTGCGGCCTTTTATCAGAACAAAGTGCATGGCACCTTTTATCTAAAGCATGCGTTATTAACGCGGTAAAATAATTTTGCGCTCTTTTGCCGGACGATAGAGCACTAGTATATTACCGATGATTTGGACGTTAGCGGCACCGGTCTCACGTACGATGGCATCAGCAATTAGGGCTTTGGTTTCACGCTCTTCAGCAGTGATTTTTACCTTAATAACTTCATGATGTTCAAGCGTTTGTTCGATCTCAGCCAGCACCCCTTCGGTCAATCCGTTATTGCCCAGCATCACTACTGGCTTTAACGAATGAGCCAGGCTTTTGAGGTGTTTTTTTTGTTTATTATTCAGATTCATCGTCTTTTTACTTAAGTTGGGATTGAAAACGGTTCATTCTACCGCCATCTCATGGGTATCATCAAATCGGTCTATGCCGGTAGGGAGTTTGCGCGAGCTAAGCAATAGATACGCGGACTCTTAATTAAGATAGTTGGAAAAAGAGATGTCTAATAAAAAGCGTTCGGCCAGCTCCAGTCGCTGGATACAAGAACACTTTAGCGATAAATATGTCATTCAAGCACAGAAAAAGGGGCTACGCTCCCGCGCCTGGTTTAAACTTGATGAAATACAACAGAACGATAAGCTTTTTAAATCCGGTGTGACAGTCGTCGATTTAGGCGCTGCACCCGGCGGTTGGTCCCAATATGCAGTAACCCAGATCGGCGTTACAGGGCGGGTCATCGCATGTGATATTCTACCCATGGATCCTATCGTTGGCGTCGATTTCCTTCAGGGTGATTTTCGTGATGAACGGGTTCTGAACGCTTTACTTGAACGTGTTGAAGATAAAAAAGTTCAGGTGGTCATGTGTGATATGGCCCCGAATATGAGTGGTACACCGGCAGTCGATATACCTAAATCAATGTATCTGGTTGAATTAGCTTTAGATATGTGTCGTGATGTACTTGCACCAGGTGGAAGTTTCTTGGTGAAGGTGTTCCAGGGAGATGGCTTTGATGAATACCTACGGGAAATTCGCTCCCTATTTACGAAAGTTAAGATTCGTAAGCCAGACGCTTCTCGTGCGCGATCACGTGAAGTATACATTGTAGCGACAGGGCGGAAACTGTAGTACCCTAACGCTGTTTGTTAACACAGTTGTAATATGAGGTTAATCCCTTGAGTGACATGGCGAAAAACCTAATTCTCTGGTTAGTTATTGCAGTCGTATTGATGTCTGTATTCCAGAGTTTTGGTCCCAGCGAATCGAATGGCCGTAGAGTGGATTACTCTACTTTCATATCCGATGTAACCCAAGACCAGGTTCGTGAAGCACGTATCAATGGACGTGAAATTAACGTTAGTAAGAAAGATAACAGCAAATATACGACTTTCATTCCGGTCAACGATCCAAAGCTGCTAGATTCCTTACTGACTAAAAATGTGAAAGTTGTTGGCGAGCCACCGGAAGAACCGAGCTTACTGGCATCTATTTTCATTTCATGGTTCCCAATGTTGCTTCTGATTGGGGTCTGGATCTTTTTTATGCGTCAAATGCAGGGCGGTGGCGGCAAAGGGGCGATGTCCTTTGGTAAAAGCAAAGCCCGTATGCTGACAGAAGATCAGATAAAAACCTCTTTTGCTGATGTGGCAGGGTGCGACGAAGCAAAAGAGGAAGTGAGTGAATTAGTTGACTATCTGCGTGAACCGAGCCGTTTCCAGAAATTGGGCGGTAAAATTCCAAAAGGCGTGTTGATGGTTGGTCCTCCTGGTACAGGTAAAACTTTGCTGGCAAAAGCCATCGCAGGTGAAGCCAAAGTACCATTTTTCACTATTTCAGGTTCTGATTTTGTCGAAATGTTTGTCGGTGTGGGAGCATCCCGCGTCCGCGACATGTTTGAACAAGCCAAGAAAGCCGCGCCTTGTATCATCTTTATCGATGAAATCGATGCGGTAGGCCGTCAGCGTGGCGCCGGTTTGGGCGGTGGTCATGACGAACGTGAACAAACACTGAACCAGATGCTGGTTGAGATGGATGGCTTTGAAGGTAATGAAGGTATTATCGTCATCGCAGCAACTAACCGTCCCGACGTTCTGGACCCAGCATTACTGCGCCCAGGCCGTTTCGACCGCCAGGTCGTGGTCGGTTTGCCTGATGTCCGTGGCCGTGAACAGATCCTGAAAGTTCATATGCGCCGCGTGCCATTGGATACTGATATCGATGCATCAGTTATTGCTCGCGGTACTCCTGGTTTCTCAGGTGCTGACCTGGCTAATCTGGTGAACGAAGCTGCACTGTTTGCTGCTCGTGGCAACAAGCGCGTTGTTTCAATGGTTGAGTTTGAGAAAGCAAAAGACAAAATCATGATGGGCGCGGAACGTCGCTCCATGGTCATGACAGAAGCACAGAAAGAGTCTACTGCTTATCATGAAGCAGGGCATGCGATCATTGGTCGTTTGGTTCCCGAACACGACCCTGTACATAAAGTGACCATTATTCCCCGTGGTCGCGCATTAGGTGTGACATTCTTCCTGCCGGAAGGTGATGCTATCAGTGCCAGCCGCCAGAAACTGGAAAGCCAGATATCTACCTTGTACGGTGGCCGTCTTGCTGAAGAGATCATTTATGGTTCGGAAAAAGTTTCTACTGGTGCATCAAATGATATCAAGGTCGCTACGTCTATCGCGCGTAACATGGTGACACAGTGGGGCTTTTCCGAGAAGTTGGGGCCGTTGCTGTATGCTGAAGAAGAAGCTGAAGTCTTCCTTGGCCGTTCAGTGGCTAAAGCCAAGCATATGTCCGATGAAACCGCACGGATTATCGACCAGGAGGTTAAGCTGCTCGTTGAGCGTAACTATCAGCGTGCCCGTACGTTGTTGATGGAAAACCTGGATGTGCTGCATACTATGAAAGATGCGTTGATGAAGTATGAAACAATTGATGCACCGCAGATTGATGATTTGATGAATCGTAAAGACGTTCGTCCGCCAGCGGGTTGGGATGATGCGACTAAAACTAAATCATCTGACAACGATAGCACGCCAGAGACCCCAACGCCGGTTGATGAGCCAAACGCACCAACGCCAGGCAATTCGAATACAATATCAGAATAGTTGATAAGTAAGTTCAATTGTTGGCATCTAAAAGCATTGTTATTAATATAAACCTCGGGTCTGCCTGGGGTTTTTTTTGTCATACTTTTCTTACTTGAAGCCGTAGCAGTGTTAGTTACTCGTCTCATCCGGTGGATCTGGCAAAGATGAGGCCGCATAAAATTGAAGTGAATAGCTATTTTTAAGGTGCGATTACATGCAATTAACTGCCAGAGGTCGGGTTTTGGATCTCTCTCACCCACACGTCATGGGTATCCTGAATGTCACTCCAGATTCATTTTCGGATGGTGGACAATACAACAACCTGGATGTTGCAATACAGCATGCTCAACGAATGTTGTCAGCCGGTGCCACGCTGATTGATATTGGTGGCGAATCCGCACGACCCGGTGCTGCTGAGGTAAGTGAACAGGAAGAGCTTGATCGGGTTGTGCCGGTGGTTGAAGTATTGGCTAAACGGTTTGATGTTTGGTTATCTGTGGATACCTCTAAAGCGGCGGTTATCACCGAATCAGCTCAGGCAGGTGTCCATTTAATAAATGATATCCGCTCATTACAACATCCGGGAGCACTTGAGGCTGCCGCTAATACCGGCCTGCCCGTGTGCCTTATGCATATGCAGGGGCAGCCACACAATATGCAGCAGTCCCCTCATTACGATGACTTAATGGCAGACATCAATCAGTTCTTCCAGCATCATATTGAGCGCTGCGTTGCGGCAGGTATCGCAAAAAGTAAATTATTGATCGACCCAGGCTTCGGTTTCGGTAAGAATCTGGCGCATAATTATCAGTTATTGGCGCGGCTGGCAGAGCTTCACCATTTTGAGTTGCCATTGTTAGTGGGGATGTCGAGAAAGTCGATGGTAGGTCAGATATTAAATGTGCCATCACAACAGCGAGTTACAGGGAGTGTCGCTTGTGCTGTGATTGCAGCAATACAAGGGGCACAAATTATCAGAGTTCATGATGTCAAAGAAACTGTTGAGGCGATGCGTATCGTCAAGGCAACACTTTCGGCGAAGGGATAAAAATAAATTATGAGTAACCGTAAATACTTTGGTACAGATGGCATTCGCGGCAAAGTGGGTGAGAGTCCGATTACGCCTGATTTTGTATTGAAACTTGGCTGGGCCGCCGGTAAGGTTCTGGCTCGACATGGTTCTCGTAAAATTATCATCGGCAAAGATACACGTATTTCTGGCTATATGCTGGAATCTGCATTGGAGGCTGGCCTTGCTGCTGCGGGGTTATCTGCGTTATTTACCGGCCCGATGCCAACGCCTGCGGTGGCGTATTTGACCCGAACTTTCCGTGCTGAGGCGGGTATTGTCATTTCAGCGTCTCATAACCCTTTCTATGATAACGGTATTAAATTCTTCTCAATTGATGGCACCAAACTGCCTGATGATGTGGAACAGGCGATTGAAGCAGAAATGGAAAAACCATTAACCTGCGTTGAATCTGCTGAGCTGGGTAAAGCTAGCCGTATCGTGGATGCGGCTGGGCGATACATTGAGTTTTGTAAGGGCACATTCCCGAGCGAACTTAGCCTGAATGCGTTGAAAATCGTGGTCGATTGTGCCAATGGTGCAACTTATCACATTGCACCAAGTGTATTGCGCGAGCTAGGCGCAACCGTCATTACCATCGGCTGCGAGCCAGATGGTATGAACATTAACGAAAAATGTGGTGCTACAGATGTTCGCTTGTTGCAAGAGCGCGTTCTTGCTGAAAAAGCACATGTTGGCCTGGCATTTGATGGCGACGGTGACCGGTTGATGATGGTCGACCATTTGGGTAACAAGGTTGATGGTGATCAGATCCTCTATATTATCGCCCGTGAAGGTTTACGTCAGGGTCAGTTGAAAGGCGGCGCTGTCGGTACTTTAATGAGCAATATGGGGCTGCAATTAGCATTGAAAGAGCTGGGCATTCCATTTGTTCGCGCCAAAGTAGGTGATCGTTACGTGTTGGAAGCTATGCAGGAAAAAGGCTGGCGTATTGGGGCTGAGAATTCAGGCCATGTGATTTTGTTGGATAAAACCACTACTGGTGATGGTATCGTCGCCGGTCTGCAAGTCCTGACGGCAATGGCGCGTAATCATATGAGTCTGCATGATCTGTGCAGCGGCATGAAATTGCTACCACAAATTCTGGTCAATGTGCGTTTCTCTGGTGCTAATAACCCATTGAAATCAAACACAGTTGAAGAGGTTACCCAGCAAGTCGAAAAAGAACTGGGCGATCGTGGTCGTGTTCTGTTGCGTAAATCAGGCACTGAACCATTAATCCGAGTAATGGTTGAGGGTGATGCCGAAGAGGCTCTGATTGCTGAAATGGCTAATCGCATTGCTGATGCAGTAAAAGCGGCCGGTTGATTGCTTTTCAATGGCAAAGAAAGCGTGTTTTTCACTGAAATTGCACTGAAGTTGAATAACTTGACTGTTTTTTCTGCAAATAAACTCATGTAGTGAAATTGCCCTTGCGTGTGCTATGCGCTTTGGTTAGTATTCACACCCGCTTGAGTGGGTGATAAACACGCCGCTGAAGCAGATGTAAAGTATTTAGCTCGCGGTGAACCCGCAAGGACACAGGTGCAACTATGTACGAAACTCTTCTGGTACTTTTCTTACTGATTTCGATTGGACTGGTGGCTCTGATCATGTTACAGCAAGGCAAAGGGGCGGATATGGGAGCCTCATTCGGGGCAGGTGCATCTGCAACTCTGTTTGGTTCGAATGGTTCCGGTAACTTTATGACTCGCATGACGGCTGTATTGGGGACGCTGTTCTTTGCCATTAGCTTGATTCTGGGCAATATGAGCACCAACCAAGGCCATAAAGGCAGCGAGTGGGAAAACTTGAGTACACCAGCAAAATCTGAACAGACTACAGTGCCGGTAGCCCCAGCTAACCAAAGTAGCGATATCCCGCAGTAATGTTTTGAACGCAGTAATAAGACAGATAAAAAACACTTTTAAGATGGTTATGACGGCTTCGACAGTAAAAATAACCAGTTGAATCAGTGCCGGGGTGGTGGAATTGGTAGACACGCTACCTTGAGGTGGTAGTGCCCGATTGGGCTTACGGGTTCAAGTCCCGTCCTCGGTACCAAATCAAACAGATAACTTGCTTTTTTATCGTTACCGACGTAATATTTGCCACGTTTTCGGACGCGGGGTGGAGCAGCCTGGTAGCTCGTCGGGCTCATAACCCGAAGGTCGTCGGTTCAAATCCGGCCCCCGCAACCACTTTCCTAAAGTGTTTTTTTTCAAATGCTGTATTCGGTAGGCCTCAGATACTTTCGACTTCCATTTGAAAAAGATACTTGTCAGAAAGTTGTACCGAAGCCGCTGTGCGGCAAACAGGGTCCAGTTGCATAACGCCCCGAATTTCGGGGTTTTTTGTTATTTGGCAGCAGAATCACTGGGCTATTAAGCCCTTTTTTATGTCTTGGGGGTGGGCTTGTCCACATTAGAACAAAAGTTAACAGAGGTAATTTCAGCACCGGTTGAGGCTTTAGGCTACGAATTAGTTGGCATCGAATTCATCCGGGGGCGCCAATCGACACTACGAGTCTATATTGATAGTGACGATGGAATCACTGTTGATGCTTGTGCTGATGTCAGCCACCAGGTCAGCGCCGTATTGGACGTAGAAGACCCAATTACTGTCGCTTACAACTTAGAAGTTTCTTCCCCAGGCCTTAATCGCCCAATGTTCACCGCTGAGCACTATACTCGTTACCTCGGTGAAGACGTCACTCTGGTTTTGCGTATGGCAATGCAAAATCGCCGTAAATGGCAGGGTGTTATTAAAGCTGTTGATGGTGAAATGATCACGGTTACTGTGGATGGAAAAAATGAAGTGTTCGCGCTGAGCAACATCCAGAAAGCGAACCTGGTACCCCACTTTTAAAGTTTGGATGAGGCAACTAGGATGAACAAAGAAATTCTGGCTGTTGTAGAAGCAGTTTCCAATGAGAAATCCCTTCCGCGCGAGAAGATTTTTGAAGCGTTGGAAACCGCTCTAGCGACAGCGACCAAGAAAAAATACGAACAAGAAATTGAAGTTCGCGTCAGCATCGACCGTAAAACCGGTGATTTTGATACGTTCCGCCGTTGGGTCGCTGTTGATGAAGTCACAATGCCAACGCGTGAAATCACGTTGGACGCGGCTCAATATGAAGATCCAACGCTCCAATTGGGTGATTATGTTGAAGACCAGATTGAATCTGTTACCTTTGACCGTATCACAACCCAAACGGCTAAACAGGTCATCGTACAGAAAGTACGTGAAGCCGAACGTGCCATGGTGGTTGATCAATTCCGTCAGTATCTGGGCGAAATTGTTACTGGTATAGTGAAAAAAGTTAACCGTGACAGCATCACACTGGATCTGGGTAACAACGCTGAAGCTGTTATTGGCCGTGAAGACATGCTGCCGCGCGAAAACTTCCGTCCAGGCGATCGCATCCGAGGTGTTCTGTATGATGTGCGTCCAGAAGCTCGCGGTGCGCAGTTGTTTGTTAGTCGTTCGCGTCCTGAAATGTTGATCGAACTGTTCCGCATTGAAGTGCCAGAAATCGGCGAAGAGTTGATCGAAATTAAAGCGGCTGCACGCGACCCTGGATCACGTGCTAAGATTGCGGTCAAAACCAACGACAAGCGCATCGATCCTGTCGGTGCTTGCGTTGGTATGCGAGGTGCCCGTGTTCAGGCTGTTTCCAGCGAACTTGGCGGCGAGCGTATTGATATTGTATTGTGGAACGATAATCCAGCCCAGTTTGTTATTAACGCTATGGCGCCAGCCGATGTTGCGTCTATTGTGGTTGATGAAGACAAACACACGATGGATGTTGCTGTTGAAGCCAGTAATCTGGCGCAGGCAATTGGCCGTAATGGCCAAAACGTACGTTTAGCTGCACAACTGAGTGGCTGGGAATTGAATGTAATGACGGCGGACGATCTTCAGGCTAAACATCAGGCTGAAGCTCATGCTGCTATTGATACTTTCACCAAACATCTTGATATCGATGAGGACTTTGCCACCTTACTGGTAGAGGAAGGTTTCTCTTCTCTGGAAGAATTGGCTTACGTGCCAGTAAAAGAGCTTCTGGAAATCGATGGTCTTGACGAAGATACGGTTGAAGCGCTGCGTGATCGCGCCAAAGCTGCATTGACCACGCTGGCCCTGGCACAAGAAGAAAGTCTTGGCGACCAAACCCCCGCTGACGACCTGCTGAACCTGGCGGGTCTGGAACGTAGCATGGCATTCAAATTAGCTGCGCGCGGTGTGTGTACGCTGGAAGATCTTGCCGAGCAGGGTATCGATGACCTGGCAGATATTGAAGAGCTTAGCGATGAGCAAGCCGGCGAGCTGATTATGGCTGCACGTAATATCTGTTGGTTTGGCGATAACGCGTAATAAACTGTAGCAGGAAGGAACAGCATGACAGATGTAACCGTAAAATCGCTAGCAACTGAAATTCAGATCCCAGTTGATCGCTTGGTGCAGCAATTTGCTGATGCAGGGATCAAGAAATCTGACGTAGACTCAGTTACCCAGCAAGAAAAAGAAATATTGCTGGCACACTTGAACCGTGAGCACGGTAGTGCGCCTAATAAACTCACGCTGCAACGCAAAACGCGTAGCACCTTGAATATTCCGAGCACCGGCGGAAAAAGTAAATCGGTGCAAATTGAGGTCCGCAAGAAACGCACTTATGTAAATACGCCGGAAGCTGAACAAGCGAAAGCGGAAGAGCAGGCACAGCGTGAAGCGGAGGAACAGGCACAACGTGAAGCGGAAGCCGCAGCGCAGAAAATCGCTGAAGAAAAAGCTAAGCGTGCGGCCGAAGAACAAGCCAAACGTGAGGCCGCTGAAAAAGCTAAACGCCAAGCAGCGGAAAAAGAAAAAGTGACGAATCAACAAACCGACGAAAAAATCAAACCAGCTCAGACTGATAAAGCACGTCGTGAAGCTGAAGCTGCTGAGCTGAAACGCTTAGTAGAAGAAGAAACTCGCCGTAAGGTCGAGGAAGACGCTAAACGCGTTGCTGAGGAAGCCCGTAAAATGGCGGCCGAAAATGAAGGTAAATGGCCAGAACCTGTGGCTGAGCAGACCGAATCTGCTGACTACCATGTTACCACTTCGCAACATGCTCGTGCTGCGGAAGATGAGAACGACGCTAAAGTTGAAGGTGATCGCCGCAGCCGTACTCGTGGTGGTAAAGCGACTAAACAAAAGAAAGGCAATAAACTCTCTGAGTCTAAAGCTGATCGCGAAGAAGCGCGTGCTGTTGGTCGTAAAGGCAAACGTAAACCAAGTACATTGCAACAGAGCTTTAATAAGCCTGTTGTCGCGGTTAACCGTGATGTCGTCATTGGCGAGACAGTGACGGTGGCTGAACTGGCCAACAAAATGGCAGTTAAAGGTTCTCAGGTTATCAAAGCGATGATGAAACTGGGTGCTATGGCAACGATCAACCAGGTTATCGATCAGGAAACAGCTCAACTGGTTGCTGAAGAGATGGGCCATAAAGTTATCCTGCGTCGTGAAAACGAACTGGAAGAAGCACTGATGAGCGACCGTGATACTGGCGCTGAAGCCGCTGCTGAGCATCGCGCTCCAGTTGTGACCATCATGGGCCACGTTGACCACGGTAAAACCTCTCTGCTGGATTATATCCGTTCCACGAAAGTGGCATCAGGTGAAGCCGGTGGTATTACACAGCACATCGGTGCTTATCACGTTGAAACCGAAAACGGCATGATTACCTTCCTGGATACGCCAGGACATGCCGCGTTTACTTCAATGCGTTCTCGTGGTGCTCAGGCAACGGATATCGTGGTGCTGGTTGTTGCCGCTGACGATGGCGTGATGCCACAGACTATCGAGGCGATCCAACATGCCAAAGCGGCCAAAGTGCCGGTTGTGGTTGCAGTGAACAAAATCGATAAGCCAGAAGCTGATCCAGATCGCGTTAAGACTGAGCTGTCTCAATACGGTATCCAGCCAGAAGAGTGGGGCGGCGAGTCTCAATTCATCAACGTATCAGCGAAAGCCGGTATCGGTATTGATGAGTTACTGAACGCAATCCTGCTGCAAGCTGAAGTTCTGGAACTGAAAGAGGTTCGCACGGGTATGGCAAGCGGTGTAGTAATCGAATCTTTCCTGGATAAAGGCCGTGGTCCTGTTGCTACCGTGCTGGTTCAGCAAGGTACGTTGAATAAAGGCGATATCGTACTGTGTGGCTTTGAATATGGCCGTGTGCGTGCGATGCGTGACGAACTGGGCCGTGATATTACGTCTGCTGGTCCGTCTATTCCGGCTGAGATCCTGGGTCTGTCCAGTGTTCCTGCTGCTGGTGATGAAGTTACCGTGGTGCGTGACGAAAAGAAAGCCCGTGAAGTCGCGCTGTATCGTCAGGGCAAATTCCGCGAAATTAAACTGGCCCGTCAGCAGAAATCTAAGCTGGAAAACATGTTTGCTAACATGACCGAAGGCGAAGTTTCTGAACTGAATATTGTAATCAAGTCTGATGTACAGGGTTCTTGTGAAGCAATTTGTGATTCACTGGAAAAACTCTCTACCGATGAAGTGAAAGTACGCATTGTGGGTTCAGGCGTTGGGGGCATCACCGAGACCGACGCCACACTGGCCACAGCTTCTGGCGCAATTATTCTTGGTTTTAACGTTCGTGCTGATGCTTCAGCGCGTCGTGTAATCGAAAGTGAAGGTTTGGATCTGCGCTACTATTCAGTTATTTATAGCCTGATCGATGAAGTTAAACAGGCAATGAGTGGTATGCTGGCACCTGAGTACAAACAGCAAATCATCGGTCTGGCTGAAGTTCGCGATGTATTTAAATCACCGAAATTTGGCGCTATTGCAGGTTGTATGGTTACTGAAGGTGTGATTAAGCGTAATAATCCCATCCGTGTGCTGCGTGACAACGTGGTTATCTATGAAGGTGAGTTGGAATCCCTGCGCCGTTTCAAAGATGACGTTAATGAAGTTCGTAATGGCATGGAATGCGGTATCGGCGTTAAGAACTACAATGACGTCCGTGCTGGTGATGTGATCGAGGTCTTTGAAATTATCGAAATCAAACGTACCATCGCTTAACCACCTCTGATTTGCTTATATCCATTTGGGAGGCCTTGGCCTCCCAATTTGTCTGGAGAATCCAAATGGCAAAAGAATTCAGCCGTTCTCAGCGTGTTTCGCAAGAAATGCAAAAAGAGATCGCACTCATCTTACAGCGTGAAATTAAAGACCCTCGTGTTGGTATGGCTACCGTTTCGGGTATCGAACTGTCCCGCGATCTGGCTTATGCTAAAGTCTTTGTGACCTTCCTGAACGTGTTAACCGATAATGCAGAGCCGGATACGGTCAAAAATGGCATTAAAGCATTGCAAGATGCTTCCGGTTATATCCGCACTTTGCTCGGTAAAGCGATGCGTCTGCGCATCGTGCCAGAACTGACTTTCGCCTATGATAACTCTCTAATTGAAGGGATGCGGATGTCTAACCTGGTGACTAATGTCATCAAAAATGATGTAGAGCGTCAGATTAATCCGGGTAACGATGAGGAAAAGTAATGGGTCGTCCACGTCGTCGCGGCCGTGACATTAACGGCGTTCTGTTATTGGATAAGCCGCCGGGCTTCTCCTCTAATGATGTTTTGCAGAAAGTAAAACGTCTCTTTAGCGCGAATCGCGCAGGTCACACCGGTGCTCTCGATCCGCTGGCAACCGGTATGCTCCCTATCTGCCTGGGTGAAGCGACCAAATTTTCCCAATTCTTGCTTGATACAGATAAACGCTATCGTGTAGTGGCTCGTTTGGGGCAACGTACGGATACTTCGGATGCCGAAGGCACTGTAATCAGTGAGCGTGAAGTTAACGTCACCCATGCACAAATGGATACTGCTCTTGACAGTTTCCGTGGCGATAGCCAGCAAATTCCGTCCATGTATTCTGCGTTAAAGTATCAGGGTAAACCACTATATGAATATGCCCGTCAGGGAATTGAAGTGGAGCGTGAAGCACGCAGCATTACAGTGTATGAACTGCTCTTTATCCGCTGGGAAGGCAACGAGTTGGAGCTGGAAATCCACTGTTCTAAGGGCACTTATATCCGTACCATTATTGATGATCTTGGCGAAATGCTCGATTGTGGCGCACATGTGAGTTATTTACGTCGACTGCAAGTGGCCACTTATCAACGTGAGAGTATGGTGACCTTAGAGCAGCTAACGGCGATGGTTGAAGTAGCGCAAGCAGAAAACCGCTCGCCGAATCCAGATCTGGATCTGCTGTTGTTATCGATGGACAGCGCTGTGTTAAATTTAACTGAAGTCAATATGTTACCTGCGGTTGCTGCTTATGTGAAGCAGGGCCAGCCAGTGCATGTTTCTGGTGCACCGGCTGAAGGCATGGTCCGTATTACTGAAGGTGAAGAGCGTAAATTCATTGGCATTGGTACCATCGCTGAAGATGGCCGTGTGGCACCTAAACGTCTGGTGGTGGAAAATGCCGATGTAGAAAATGCGGTCATAGCGTAAGGCTACACGGCCTGCCTTGCGATCCGGCATCTCAAAGAGTAGAATGGCGCGGCTTACATATTGGGTTGCTGAATTAGAGATCGGCGCCTGTCTTATTTTATCTATATAGTTGGAGTTGTATCATGTCTCTAAGTGTTGAAGCGAAAGCTAAAATTGTTGCTGACTTCGGTCGTGGTACCAATGACACCGGTTCAAGCGAAGTGCAGGTTGCTCTGTTGACTGCTCAAATTAACCATTTGCAAAGTCACTTCTCCGAGCACAAAAAAGACCACCATAGCCGTCGTGGTCTGCTGCGCATGGTATCTACGCGTCGTAAGCTGCTGGATTACCTGAAGCGTGAAGATGTAGAGCGTTATGCTGCCCTGATCAAGAGTCTGGGTCTGCGCCGCTAAGTTTTTGAGTTTAAAGGGAAAAGGGGCCAAGTTGGCCCTTTTTTTCTAAGAATCAATGATAAAATACGTTAATATATTATTGTTTATTACTTGAGTATGAAGCGTAAATTTTAAACATAGGATCTTCCGGTGCAGAGGTTCGCGCGGCTAATGAGAGACTTTAACCCAATGCGGGTTAAGGATTGTCATTAGTCGCGAGGATGCAGTGTGAAGGTAATAGTAATAGGTGGATGGAGAGTCAATACGATCCGGCACCACATAGTATAAGGATACTATCTTGCTGACTCCGATTATTCGTAAATTCCAGTACGGCCAACATACTGTTACCATTGAAACCGGTATGATGGCTCGTCAGGCAACGGCTGCTGTGATGGTAAGTATGGACGACACTGCAGTTTTCGTGACTGTTGTTGGCCAAAAGAAAGCCAAACCAGGCCAGAGTTTCTTCCCGTTGACTGTTAACTATCAGGAGCGTACTTACGCGGCTGGCCGTATCCCCGGCAGCTTCTTTCGCCGCGAAGGCCGCCCAAGTGAAGGTGAAACACTGACTTCACGTCTGATTGACCGCCCAATTCGTCCATTGTTCCCAGATAGCTTCCTGAATGAAGTTCAAGTTATTGCTACTGTGGTTTCTGTTAACCCACAAGTTAACCCGGACATCGTAGCACTGATTGGTGCATCTGCTGCACTGAGCTTGTCAGGCATTCCATTTAACGGCCCAATCGGTGCTGCTCGTGTTGGTTTCATCAACGAGCAATACGTACTGAACCCAACAACCGACGAACTAAAAGAAAGTCGTCTGGATCTGGTTGTTGCCGGTACTGCTGCCGCGGTATTGATGGTTGAATCAGAAGCGCAGATTTTGTCTGAAGATCAAATGCTGGGTGCGGTTGTCTTCGGCCACGAACAACAGCAAATTGTGATTGAAAACATCAACGCTCTGGTTGCACAAGCGGGCAAACCGAAGTGGGATTGGCATGCTGAAGCCGTCAACGAAGTGCTGCATGCGCGCGTGGCTGAACTGGCTGAAGCTCGTCTGGGTGATGCGTACCGTATTACTGAGAAACAAGAGCGCTATACTCAGGTTGATGCGATTAAAGCTGACGTAACTGAAGCACTACTGGCGCAAGATGAATCTTTAGATGTCGGTGAGATTCAGGACATTCTCGGCGATGTTGAGAAAAATGTCGTTCGTAGCCGTGTATTGCGCGGTGAACCACGTATTGATGGCCGCGAAAAGGATATGATCCGTGGTCTGGACGTGCGTACTGGCGTATTGCCACGTACCCACGGTTCTGCGTTGTTCACTCGTGGTGAAACTCAGGCGCTGGTTACCGCCACACTGGGTACGGCTCGTGATGCGCAAAATATTGATGAGCTGATGGGTGAGCGTACGGACTCATTCCTGCTACACTATAATTTCCCTCCGTACTGTGTTGGCGAAACAGGTATGGTCGGCTCACCTAAGCGTCGTGAGATCGGTCATGGCCGTCTTGCGAAACGTGGTGTATTGGCAGTAATGCCAAGCCCGAGCGAATTCCCTTATACGGTTCGAGTGGTTTCTGAAATCACCGAGTCTAACGGTTCTTCCTCAATGGCTTCTGTTTGTGGTGCTTCTCTGGCCTTAATGGACGCAGGTGTACCGATTAAAGCTGCTGTTGCCGGTATCGCAATGGGTTTGGTTAAAGAAAATGAAAACTATGTCGTTCTGTCAGACATTCTGGGTGATGAAGATCATCTGGGCGACATGGACTTTAAAGTGGCCGGTAGCCGTGATGGTATCACTGCACTGCAAATGGACATTAAAATTGAAGGTATCACCCGCGAAATCATGCAGGTGGCTCTGAACCAGGCTAAGGGTGCACGTTTGCATATTCTGAGCGTGATGGAACAGGCTATCAGTACACCGCGTGGCGATATCTCTGAATTTGCTCCACGTATCTACACCATGAAGATCAATTCTGAGAAAATTAAGGATGTGATCGGCAAAGGTGGTTCTGTGATCCGTGCGCTGACTGATGAAACGGGTACCACTATTGAAATCGAAGATGATGGTACCATTAAGATTGCAGCCACTGACGGCGACAAAGCAAAACACGCTATCCGTCGTATTGAAGAAATTACTGCTGAAATTGAAGTGAACCGTATCTATGATGGTAAGGTGACCCGTATCGTTGATTTCGGTGCATTCGTTGCTATTGGTGGCGGTAAAGAAGGTTTGGTGCATATTTCTCAAATTGCGGATAAACGTGTAGAGAAAGTGACAGACTATCTGCAAATGGGTCAGGAAGTGAAAGCTAAAGTAATGGAAGTTGATCGTCAGGGCCGTATCCGCCTGAGCATCAAAGAAGCGACGACCCCGGACACAGTACCTTTGGCACCAGAAGCAGCAGAGTAACAAGCGTTCCATAGCCCCTCATTCATTAATGAGGGGCAGTGTTACACTGAGGGCAGGAGGCTCTGTGTTAAACAAATGGATGAGAGGATGTTTGTCCAATGTTTTTCTTCGGGAGTAGGAAATGAAGCCTTTCTTGCGCTGGTGTTACGTTGCGGCAGCACTCATGCTGGCAGGATGCAGCAACCATGATTGGCGTAAAGACGAGGTTTTGGCAACCCCGTTGCAACCTACGTTGCAGCAGGAAGTGATTTTGGCGCGCATGGAACAGATCCTTGCAAGCCGGGCACTTACGGATGATGAGCGCGCGCAGCTTTTATATGAGCGCGGAGTGCTGTATGATAGCCTCGGGCTGCGGGCACTCGCGCGAAATGATTTTTCGCAAGCGTTAGCTGTACGTCCTGATATACCAGAAGTTTTTAACTATTTGGGTATTTATTTAACGCAGGCAGGCAATTTTGATGCTGCCTATGAAGCGTTTGATTCTGTACTAGAACTTGAACCAACTTACAATTACGCGCGTTTAAATCGGGGTATCGCTCTCTATTATGGTGGCCGGTTCCCTTTAGCGCAGGATGATCTGCAGGCGTTTTATCAAGACGATCCAAATGATCCCTTCCGTTCGTTATGGCTGTATCTGGTGGAAAGAGAAATCGATCCTAAGGCAGCTACAGTAGCGCTGCAACAACGCTATGAAAAATCGGACAGAGGGCAATGGGGATGGAATATTGTTGAATTCTACCTGGGTCAAATCAGCGAAAAAACGCTGATGAAGAGGCTCAAGGCAGATGCAATGGATAACACTTCGCTCGCTGAGCATCTCAGTGAAACTGACTTCTATTTAGGTAAACATTACCTAAGTCTGGGGGACAAGGACACCGCTTCGGCGTTGTTCAAACTGACGGTAGCTAACAATGTTCATAACTTTGTTGAGCACCGCTATGCGTTGTTGGAATTGGCGCTCTTGGGCCAAGAACAAGACGACCTATCGGAATCGGACCAGCAATAGCTGACGAACAACTATTAGCCTATACACCTTGGTTTTTTCCAAAGTAATTGCCCTAACAGGTGAGGGTTTTCTGTTCGTTTTATAATCTAATTTGAGCCGGTTCACACTTTTCAATGAAAATGACTGAAAATTTTCTCGACGAGTTATGTAGACTGGCTGCCATTATTAATGAGGCACGTGTACATGACTACTGAGCTTGAAACCTCTTTTGCTGATCTGGGGCTATCCGCTCCTATCCTTTCTGCTCTGACTGATCTTGGTTATGAAAAGCCATCTCCTATCCAGTTGGAATGTATCCCACACCTGTTGAACGGTCGTGATGTTCTTGGCATGGCACAAACAGGCAGCGGTAAAACAGCCGCGTTTGGTCTGCCGCTGTTGCATAATATTGATCCAGCATTGAAAGCGCCACAGGTGTTGGTGCTCGCGCCGACCCGTGAGCTGGCGATTCAGGTTGCTGAAGCATTAACGGGCTTCTCTAAAAAGATGAGTGGCGTTAACGTGGTGGCGCTGTACGGCGGCCAGCGTTATGATGTTCAGTTACGCGCTTTGCGCCAGGGGCCACAAATTGTTGTCGGCACCCCTGGTCGTCTGTTAGACCACCTGAAACGCGGTACCCTTAACCTGTCCAACCTGAGCGGCTTAGTGCTGGATGAAGCAGATGAAATGCTGCGCATGGGCTTTATCGAAGACGTCGAAACTATCATGGCGCAGATCCCGGCTGAGCATCAGACTGCGCTGTTCTCTGCGACCATGCCAGAAGCGATTCGTCGTATTACCCGTCGCTTTATGAAAGATCCACAGGAAGTCCGTATTCAATCTAGCATCACTACCCGTCCTGATATTAGCCAGAGCTTCTGGCGAGTCGGTGGTGGCTACAACAAGAAAGAAGCGTTGGTTCGTTTCCTGGAATCTGAAGATTTCGACGCGGCCATTATTTTTGTGCGCACCAAAAATGCGACGCTGGAAGTTGCAGAAGCCTTGGAACGTAGCGGTTACAACAGTGCTGCATTGAACGGCGACATGAATCAGGCGTTGCGTGAGCAGACACTGGATCGGTTGAAAAATGGCCGTCTTGATATTCTGATTGCGACCGACGTCGCTGCTCGTGGGCTGGACGTTGAACGTATCAGCCTGGTGGTGAACTATGATATCCCTATGGATTCAGAGTCTTATGTTCACCGTATTGGTCGTACCGGCCGTGCGGGTCGTGCTGGTCGTGCGTTACTGTTCGTCGAGAACCGTGAGCGTCGTTTGTTGCAAAATATTGAACGTACCATGAAGCTGACTATTCCAGAAGTTCAGTTGCCAAACGCAGAATTGCTGGGCGAACGCCGTTTAGCTAAATTTGCCGCTAAAGTTGGCCAACAGTTGGAAAGCAGTAATTTGGATATGTACCGTGCATTGCTGACTAAGCTGCAACCAGTAGAAGAATTCGATATTGAGACGTTGGCTGCTGCGTTGCTGAAAATGGCTCAGGGCGAACGTCCTCTGATCCTGCCACCAGAAGCCCCGCGTCGTCCACAGCGTGAATTCAATTCTCGCGATGACCGTGGTGGTGATCGTGGCCGTGATCGTGGTGATAGCCGCCGTGGTTCTGACAGCCGTGACGGTAGTGAGCGTCCAGCACGCCGCGAACGTCGTGATGTTGGCGAGATGGAACTGTACCGCATTGAAGTTGGCCGTGATGATGGTGTCGAAGTTCGTCATATCGTTGGTGCTATCGCTAACGAAGGCGATATCAGCAGCCGTTATATCGGCAACATCAAGTTGTTTGCCTCACATTCAACTATCGAGCTGCCAAAAGGTATGCCTGGTGAAATGTTATCTCACTTTACCCGTACCCGTATCCTGAACAAGCCGCTGAACATGCAGTTGTTGGGTGATGCACAGCCACATGAACGCCGTGAGCGTCCAACTGGCGGTACTGGTGGAGAGCGTCGGAGTGGTCGTTCATTCGCTGGCGAACGCCGTGAGGGCGCTGGTGCTCCTCCTCGTCGTTCATTCGGTAGCGATCGTGATGGTCAACGTGGTGCTGCTTCACGTCGTGATGCTGCCACCGCGCCAGCTTCTACATCAGTTCGCCGCCGTTTCGGTGATGCATAAGTCTGCCTAGTCATCTCTGATGATTAAATAAAAGAACCAGCTCTCGGGCTGGTTTTTTTTATGTCTACGTTTTCTGAGAGCAGACCCGCTTACAGATGCTCGTTGCGTTGTAAATCTTGCTGTAAACCGGCGGCTATCTCAGATGAATATAGCCGTGGCTGATGGTCAAAAAATTTGACAGTTCATCATAAATTCGTCGGCTTGGGTTTCGTGCAATATCAGAAGGAACACAGTCCGGAGGGCGGTCGGTAGGTCTGGTGCGTCAAAGATCAGCCCGCCGAGCCGAAAGCTGGTGTTTTTGGCGTACCGTTGGTTAAAAATTGACGTACGTGACCTCGGATTGCAATGGTTTATGACAGTAGAAAACGGTAGGCTGGTAGTGAGCCAACAGGCTG
>JBEGTQ010000071.1:0-7494 GCA_041179305.1 Pseudomonadota bacterium
GATCTTTATCTGTTAACACAAATAAATCTTCCACCCGCTCGCCGATAGTCGTGATGCGTGCGCTATGTAGTGATAAGCCTAAATCAGCAAATATTTCACCCACTCGCGCCAATAAGCCTGGCTGGTCGAGCGCTATAAGCTCCAGATAGGTGCGGCGTTCGTTGTGAGTTGGTAAGAAATTGGTTTCGGTTGGCACATTGAAATGCCGCAGTTTGGGCGATAATCGTCTGACTCGTGGGGGCTGATAGCTCGGTTTAGTGATGGCTTGTTGCAATGTTTGGCGGATTATTGGGTGCCGGTCTTGCGCCAGTGGGCTGCCATCCGGCTCTAGCACGATGAAAGTGTCCATCGCCATACCATCGCGGTTGGTGAAGATTTGCGCATCATGAATGCTCAGATTACGGCGATCCAGCTCACCAACAACGGCGGCAAACAGAGATGGGCGGTCAGGGCTCCAGATAAAGATTTCAGTGCCGCCACGAGTCGCCTGACGGCTCACCAGAACCAGTGGTTTGGTGGAGTCGTGCTCCAGTAGGTAACGGGCGTGCCAGGCGAGCTGGTTTGGTGAGTGGCGCAGGAAATAGTCGGCTCGACAGCGGCTCCAGATGCGGTGCAACGCCTCTTCATCAATATTATCCATTTGTAGCAATGCCAGTGCTTGCAGGCGATGGTGACGCACGCGTTCGCGCAGGTCAGGGCTGTTTAGCATGCCGCGTCGAAGCTGTTTTTCGGTAGCAAAAAAAAGTTCACGCAGCAGGCTTTGTTTCCAACTGTTCCACAAGTTTTCATTGGTTGCACAAATATCAGCCACGGTTAGGCTAACTAAATAGTGTAGACGTGTCTTGTTTTGTACTTCAGCAGAAAATTGCTGAATGACCGCCGGATCCTGAATATCACGGCGTTGAGCTGTCACCGACATCAATAAGTGGCAACGCACCAGCCAGGCAACAAGCTGGACTTCGTGTGAGTTAAGCCCATGCTGCCCAGCAAATTCCACGACGTCCTGTGCGCCAAGAGTGGAATGATCGCCACTACGCCCTTTGGCGATGTCGTGAAACAGCGCCGCCAGCAACAATAATTCAGGTTGAGGCAGGCGCGGATAAAGTTCGACACATAAGGGATGGTGTGGGCGGGTGCTTTCATTAGCAAAACTTTCGAGTTTCAGTAAAACCCGGATAGTGTGTTCATCGACGGTATAGGCATGGAACAGGTCAAACTGCATCTGGCCCACAATACTGCCCCATTGCGGCATATAAGCCCATAACACGCTGTGACGGTGCATTGGTAACAACGCACGGGAGACCCCGCTGGGGTGGCGCAAGATGGCCATAAACAGCTTACGGGCTTCAGGAATGTTACATAAAGGTGCTTTCAGATGCCGACGGGCATGGCGCAAGCGCCGCACAGTGGTGGAGTAGATACCTTTGATGTCTTGATTGCGTGCCATCAGGTAAAACATGCGTATAATTGCTTCAGGATGCCGAACAAACAAGTTTTCATCACGTAAATCTATTAAATCGCCGCGCAACTGAAACTCGTCGTCCAGCGGGCGCGGTTTTTCGGTAGTTTCCAGCGCCAATATGGCTTCATCAAACAGTTGCAATAGCATATCGTTCAATTCACTGACCCGGCGTGTCATACGGTAAAAATCCTTCATCATACGTTCAACCGGTTCATTGCCCTGACCCTGATATTGCAAAAGCTGCGCAACACTGAGTTGGTGATCAAATAGCAGGCGATTATCGTAACGTGTTATTACCAGATGCAAGGCAAAACGGATACGCCACAAAAAACTCTGGCTTTCAATCAGTTCATTACGCTCGGTTTTAGTCAGAAAACCGAAATCGACCATTTCACTTAAAGACGTGGCACCAAAATGGCGACGCGCTACCCACAACAAGGTATGAATATCTCGCAATCCTCCGGGGCTGCTTTTGATATCTGGCTCCAGATTATAACTGGTGCCGTGATAGCGCTTATGACGTTCTTGTTGCTCGGCGATTTTGGCGTGGAAAAAGAGAGGTGATGGCCAGAAATTGTCGCTAAAAATATGTTTCTGCATTTGTAAGAATAAAGCAACATCCCCACAAATCAGCCGTGACTCAATCATATTGGTGGCAACGCTGAGGTCAGCCAGCCCTTCCAGCAAACACTCTTCCAGAGTGCGCACACTGTGACCAACTTCCAGTTTCAAATCCCATAGCAAAGTAATCAACTGGCCAATACGTTGCGCGTGTTTATTGCTCAGGCGTTGCTTATTCAGTACCAGAACATCAATGTCAGATAATGGGTGCAGTTCACCACGGCCATAGCCCCCGACGGCAACCAGCGCGGTTTCCGGCACCTCATCAAAGCCATAGAATGTCCACAGCCGTTGTAACAAGTGATCGATAAAATCACTGCGTGTAGCAATCAGTGTTTCGGCATTAATGCCACCATTGAAGGCTTGAGCCAACCAGAGCTGAAATGCCTCAAGCTTTTGCTTGAGCTGTGGGCAATCAAGCTCACTATCAAGATAGGTACCAGGGGATGCGGGTTGCTCAGGAATAATCGGTGTCAGCGCCAGTGAAGGAGAGTGATCGGTGTGGTTGTCAGACATATCATTCCCCGATTATTGTTGATCCGATAAAAAGGCGCAGCCCGTAAAAAAACCGGCGGGTGCCGGCTTGTCATTATTACTCGTGCGTTATGATGTTGGGGATGGTGTCATCTCTTCGCAACGTCATTATTTCGCAGCCGTTATCAGTCACCACAATAGTATGTTCATACTGTGCCGACAAGCTGCGATCCCTGGTTTTTACCGTCCAACCGTCTTTCATTGTCCGAATACGGTAATCCCCGGCGTTAACCATCGGTTCAATGGTAAACGCCATACCCGGTTGCAGAATTACGCCACCGTCATCGGCATCGTAATGCAGCACTTGTGGTTCTTCATGGAAACCTTCGCCGATACCGTGACCACAGTATTCACGCACCACAGAGAACCTCTCCGCTTCAACAAATTGCTGGATGGCTTTGCCGAGCACGCGCAGGCGAATACCCGGTTTCACCATTTTGATCGCCAGATACAGGCTCTCCTGGGTTATGCGGCACAGGCGCTCACCCAGAATAGTTGGCTTGCCAACGAGGTACATTTTTGAAGTATCACCGTGAAAGCCGTCTTTAATGACGGTAACGTCGATATTCACGATATCGCCATCTTTCAGTTCTTTTTCATCGCTTGGGATACCGTGGCAGATAACGTCATTTACCGAGATACAGACTGATTTCGGAAAACCGTGGTATCCCAGGCAGGCGGAGATGGCTTGCTGGTGGTGGGTGATATGATGGTGACAGATACGATCGAGTTCACCGGTAATAACACCCGGTTTTACGTGTGGTTCGATAATTTCCAACACTTCAGCCGCCAGACGGCCAGCAACGCGCATTTTTTGAATATTTTCAGGTGTTTTGATTGAAATTGCCATGCAAAAGTATCCGTAGGGGCTGTGAGCACCGACCAGCCGCCGTTATTATATAGATATGAATAAGCAGGTGAATATCGATATACCCTAAATAATTCGAGTTGCAGCAAGGCGGCAAGCGAGAGAATCCCAATGCGCTTACATAAGTAAGTGATTCGGATGATAGAGCGTAGCCAACGCATATGCAGCTTGAAGTATGACGGGTATAAATAAAAAATCTGGGCTAATGGTACCAGTCTGGCAATTTGCTGCCAAACTTTCCTTTGCTGTGGCGCCATTAAATGGAACAAAAGTTGGTGTATTGTGGCTGTTTATGGTATAAAGCGCGCCGGCAAACCGCAATGTGTTTCAGGGGAGATCCTGATGGCAGGTGGCGTTTTAGCTGAGTAATACCAATCGCACTCATATGTGTAAATAACACACACGTGTCGGCACATACGCCGGGGTGCCCTAAAGTTATTGATTATTATCAATCGCTTATTGGGTCGGCGTTATGGGACACGTGGAGGCATAACCCCAACTGATATTATAGAGGTTTTAATCATGGCAACTGTTTCCATGCGCGACATGCTTCAGGCTGGTGTTCACTTCGGTCACCAAACCCGTTACTGGAACCCGAAAATGAAGCCTTTCATCTTCGGCGCACGTAATAAAGTTCACATCATCAACCTGGAAAAAACGGTACCAATGTTCAACGACGCTCTGGCTGAGTTGAACAAGATCTCTTCCCGTAAAGGTAAGATCTTGTTTGTTGGTACGAAACGTGCAGCAAGCGAAGCGGTAAAAGAAGCAGCCCACAACTGCGACCAATTCTTCGTGAACCATCGCTGGTTGGGTGGGATGCTGACTAACTGGAAAACCGTTCGTCAGTCCATCAAGCGTTTGAAAGACTTGGAAATCCAGTCTCAAGACGGCACCTTTGAAAAGTTGACCAAAAAAGAAGCGCTAATGCGTACTCGTGAACTGAACAAGCTGGAAAACAGCCTGGGTGGCATCAAAGACATGGGCGGTTTACCTGACGCACTGTTTGTTGTTGACGCTGATCACGAACACATCGCTATCAAAGAAGCTAACAACCTGGGTATCCCGGTATTCTCTATTGTTGATACTAACTCCGATCCAGATGGCGTTGACTTCATCATCCCAGGTAACGATGACGCAATCCGTGCAGTAAAACTGTATCTGAATGCTGTTGCGACTGCCGTCCGTGAAGGTCGTTCTCAAGATCTGGTCGTGCAAGCGGAAGAAAGCTTCGTAGACGCTGAATGATAAGTCAGGCTCGTTGTGAGAGCCCTTATTAACCAGGTATTGAAATATGTTGGTTAGGGGGCCTTTGATCGGCCCCCTTTGCATATCTAATGTGAGGTGTTGTCTTCACAAGAGAACCGAGGAAATTTAAATGGTTGCTATTACTGCTGCTTTGGTAAAAGAACTGCGTGAGCGTACTGCCGCAGGCATGATGGAATGTAAAAAAGCGTTGGTTGAAGCCAATGGCGACATTGAGCTTGCCATCGACAATATGCGTAAATCGGGTCAGGCTAAAGCTGCTAAGAAGGCAGGTCGTATCGCTGCTGAAGGGGTTATCCTGGCTAAAGTTTCAGCCGACGGCAAATTCGGGGTGATTCTGGAGCTGAACTGCGAAACTGACTTCGTTGCCAAAGATGCTGGCTTCAAAGCATTCGGCGAAAAAGTTATCAGCGCAGCTCTGGCTGACAAAATGACCGATATTGAGGTTCTGAAAGCTAAGTTTGAAGAACAGCGCGCAAATTTAGTTGCTAAAATTGGTGAGAACATCAACATTCGCCGTATCGCAGTGCTGGAAGGCGATGTTTTGGGCACTTACCTGCATGGCGCACGTATCGGTGTTATGGTTGCGGCAACTGGCGCTGACGAAGAGCTGGTTAAGCACATTGCTATGCACATCGCGGCAAGCAAGCCTGAATACGTCAAGCCAGATGATGTTCCGGCTGAAGTTGTTGCTCGCGAACATCAAATCCAGTTGGACATCGCTATCGAATCCGGTAAGCCACGTGACATTGCTGAGAAGATGGTTGAAGGCCGTATGCGTAAATTCACCGGCGAAGTCTCTCTTACGGGGCAAAATTTCGTGATGGATCCAGGTAAAACTGTTGGCGATCTGTTGAAGGAAAATAACGCTAACGTAGTAAACTTCATCCGTTTTGAAGTGGGTGAAGGCATTGAGAAAGTTGAAACTGACTTTGCTGCTGAAGTTGCAGCAATGAGCAAACAGTCTTAATGCTAACAATGGAGCCGCCATCAGGCGGTTCCATTTTATCCACTTGATACCCGTCATACTTGGGTTACAGGTGCGTTGACTGCCTTCGTTCACCTCAGTCACTTGCTTATGTAAGCTCCTGAGGACTCGCTCAGTTGTCGCCTTCCTGCAACTCGAATTATTTAGGGTGTAAGTTTAGTCTAATCAGTTTTCAATGTGCAGTGCTACATTGACTATCTGACGGTCAAGTCCCTAATACTATTATCGCTGTTTAGGACAGAACACCATGGCAACTAATGCAAAACCCGTATATCAGCGTATTCTGCTTAAGCTAAGCGGCGAAGCCCTGCAAGGCGCAGAAGGTTTTGGTATCGACGCAAGCGTTTTGGATCGCATGGCTCAGGAAGTGAAAGAGCTGGTCGAATTGGGCATTCAGGTCGGTGTGGTCATTGGCGGTGGTAACTTATTCCGCGGTGCCGGTTTGGCACAGGCTGGAATGAACCGTGTCGTGGGCGACCACATGGGAATGCTGGCGACTGTCATGAACGGCCTGGCAATGCGAGATGCACTGCACCGCGCTTATGTGAATGCCCGTTTGATGTCTGCTATCCCACTTAATGGTGTATGTGATAATTACAGTTGGGCGGAAGCTATCAGCCTGCTGCGTCACAACCGTGTGGTAATTTTTGCTGCAGGTACGGGTAACCCCTTCTTCACGACTGATTCCGCTGCCTGCTTGCGCGGTATTGAAATTGAAGCTGATGTCGTGTTGAAAGCAACGAAAGTCGATGGTGTTTACTCCGCAGATCCGGTTAAAAATCCTGACGCCACGCTGTTCGAACAGTTAACCTATCAGGACGTCTTAGAACGTGAGCTGAAAGTTATGGATCTGGCGGCCTTCACTTTGGCTCGTGACCACAATTTGCCAATTCGTGTTTTTAACATGAACAAACCCGGTGCGCTGCGTCGTGTTGTGATGGGTGAGAACGAAGGAACATTAATCACTCAGGAAGTGATATCGACAGCTAAATAGGCGGCAGCCCGTACTGTCAGGAGTATGTGGATTTCAGGTGTACCGTTTTAGCCAGCAACTGTTGGTTTGTATATTCACCGGCTATACTTGAGTTATGGCCTGTAAAGTAACCATTTTCCAAGGGCTTACAACGTGATTAACGAAATTAGAAAAGATACCGAAGTGCGCATGGAAAAATGCCTTGAAGCCTTCCAGAATCATATCAGTAAGATCCGTACCGGCCGTGCTTCGCCAAGCATCCTTGATGGCATCCAGGTTGAGTACTATGGCACGCCAACGCCATTGCGTCAGTTAGCTAACATCGTGGTTGAAGACTCCCGTACTTTGGCGTTGACCGTTTTTGATCGTAGCCTGAGCGCTGCCGTTGAGAAAGCGATAATGACTTCGGATTTGGGTCTGAATCCGTCTTCTGCGGGTACGGTTATTCGTGTTCCTCTGCCAGCATTGACTGAAGAGCGTCGTAAAGACTTAATCAAAATTGTGCGTGCAGAAGCAGAGCAGGGCCGTGTTTCCATTCGTAACGTGCGCCGTGATGCTAACGAGAAAGTAAAAACTTTGCTGAAAGACAAAGAAATCAGTGAAGATGAAGATCGCCGTTCTCAGGACGACGTACAGAAATTGACCGATTCTTTTATCAAAAAAGTTGATGCAGTATTGGCTGCGAAAGAAGCTGAGTTGATGAACTTCTAATCCTCGCGCGCAGTTACAGGGCGTTGCTCAGGCGGCGCTTTGTTTTTGCCAGGTCAATATTTTTAGCAGAA
>JBEGTQ010000072.1:0-45708 GCA_041179305.1 Pseudomonadota bacterium
GCCGACGATCCGCCAGTAGCTGTTTCAATGCCAGATGCATTTTATCGTATTGCGGATGCTGAGGAGCCAGCGACGCCAGGTAAGATGCGGTAGAACTCTCATGTACTGCCTGCTGCCAGCGATTTAAAATTTCCGGCGGCGGCATGGCCATTTTGTAAGGCACATTATTGTATAACCAGACGCTACCGTTGGCGCCGACACCTGAGACAAAATGCAAATAACCTAACATGGCATCGGATAAAATAACATCGCGTGCCATACCGGTGATTGCTGGATCACTTAGCCATTTTACCCACTGCATAAATTGCGGCTGGATACCAGAAAGCGCAACTTCGGCTAACTGTTGCTGAAAACGCTGTACCGCCAGCCGATCTTGCCACATCGGTTGCACATGATTTGCGGCATACAGTAATGTCAGTTCAGAAAAGTAGAATGGTGCGATATTTTTCGGCAGAATGGCCAGTAATTGTGAACGACTTTGCGCCACTGATAAGGTGGCACCCTTCGTTGGTAGTGCTGAAAATGAATCTACAGGCATGACTGGCGCATTAGCAGAAGCGGTAAAGCCCCACATCATGCTGCAACTTAACGTGCAGTACAGCGCCAGATTCGTTTTTCTTATCGACATTCTATGCCCTCGATATGCTTATCTAAAAAGTATGTCATAGTTTGCCGTTATCCTTCTTCCTTGAAGTTGCAGTGGTGTTAATTGCACCTATACCCGTCGTCTTTCGTGTTGCAGAATGATTTTATAATTATACCGACTGATCTGGCTTTTGATGATTAAACGTAAAAATTTAACCTTACGCGCTACACTAACAGATTTCTGGTGGTTATAAAATTATAACCACCAGGGGGTCGCAAACATAAAAATGGCCGCTTGTTAGCGACCACTTATACCCAAGTTACTTCAATATGCAGGAGGGTGAGCGATATAGTGGTATTAATTATTATTGCGTTATTGCCAGCGAATAATTAACCACCGGATTGCAACCCGGCAGGTATTGGCGGTAGCGTTGGTATTTCATTGGCGAAGCCACGCAAGCCGACCACATGCACATGCTCATGATTTTGGAAGACTTTTCGCACCAGTTTATAGGTTGTTCCTTTTTCCGGGCTGATATTCTCTGGTGCTGCGATAATTAATTGCATCTCCAGTCGTTCACACAGTTCGAATAACGTGGCGATAGATTTAGCATCCAGACGCGCAGCCTCATCAAGGAATAACAAACGGCAAGGCGAAATATCTTTGCCACGCAAGCGTCGCGACTCTTCTTCCCAACTTTGTACCACCATGACCAGAATTGACATACCGGTACCGATAGCCTCACCGGTGGACAACGCCCCGCTCTCTGCTCGCAACCAGCCGTCTGAACCTCGATAAACTTCTACTTCCAGTTCCAGATAGTTACGGTAATCGAGTAATTCCTCACCGATGGTCTGCGGCAGACGTTGCCCCATATCCATTTGTGGGTTAAGCCGCTGGTACAATTTCGCCAGCGCTTCAGAGAAGGTCAGGCGATTGCTGTTGAACAAGTCCTGATGCTGCTCTTGTTGTTCAGACAGCACATCAAGCAGAGTGGCGTGAGCCTCTCGCACATTAACATTCAACCGCACACTCTTCACCTGACCGAATGATACCGCTTGTAAACCCTGATTCAGCATACGGATACGGTTCTGCTCGCGCTGAATGGTTTTACGAATGATATTCGACACACTTTGCGAACTGATTGCCAGTTTTTGCTCACGAGCTGTCAGTTCTTCTGTCAGGCGACCCAGTTCAATCTCCATCTGTTCAATGGCCTCAACCGGATCGTCGGTGCGGATAATGTCCTGACGAATACGCTCACGCAGGTGCTGGTAGACTGCAACATAGAACTGAATCTTACGTTCAGGACGCTTAGCATCTTCAGACAAACGCAGTATATCACGCAAATGTTCATTGTCTGCCACCGCCAAACGCAGTGCTCCCAAGGCTTTATCAGACATAGAACGCAATTCGTCGCCATCCATATAGGCCAGTTCACGACGGTGCAATCGGCGCTCAACGTTATTATCTTTCACCAAACGCATCACAGCACACCAGCCTACTTTAGCATTAACCACCTGATCGCGGATCTGATGATAATCCCGTTCCAGCCTGCGCAGTTTCTTCTGTAGGCTGTCCATTTCTGCTTCACAGAAGGTCAGTTGTTTTTCCAACTGATTGCGACGTAAACGGTTAGTACTCAACGCCGCATGCAGCTCATCACGTTTAGTTCTGGCGCGGGCTTCTGCGCCGGCATCGGCCTGAACACCGATATCCACCAACTCCTGGCTCAGCTCTTTCAGCATGTCGCGCTTGGCGTCATAAGAACTTTTCAGTGAGGCCAGCACCTGACTGTACTGGGTAAACTGGATTTGGTACTGACGCAACTGCTCACGGGCACGGCTACGCTCTGCTTCAGCTTGTTCCAGACGCTGACGCAGTTTGTCGTTCAAATCGGAGTTTTCGGTCAGCATACCCGCAGAGTCGGTATAGCTAAAATGCGCGCGACGCTGAACAACTTCGGTCAGTGCAAAGGCTTGCTGCTTCGCCTGACGCTGGCTATTTTGCGCCAATACATAATTTTCTTGCAGTTGTTCGTGTTGTTGCGGATCACTTTGCAAGACCGCGAGGAGAGGCTCAAGCCTGGCCAAAGAAGCGCCGTGCTGCTGAATATGGCGGGCAGCCTCTTGCGCTTCAACCAGCTCTTGCGTTATTTCTTCCACCCGGTCAGTCAGCGTGTCATCCAGTAACAGTGAAGTTAGTGGAATCAGGCGGTTAAGCGCAGATATCCCCTCTTTGGCCTGATCAAATTGCTGGCGCTGTTGCTGATTTCTTTCTTCATGCGTATTCAAGGCGCGCTCAACTTCACCACGACGAGTATTCAACAAGCGAATTTCAGCTTCCGGGTCGGCATCGAATGCCACCGCGAGATGAGAACCAATAAAGCGGCTGAATGCCTGATGCAAACGTTGCGTCTTTTGCACATCAAATGACAACGTGGCATAACGTTCAGCCAGGCTATCGCGTTCTTGATAGAGTGTTTCCAGACGCTGGCCACGGGCCGCACGACCAAACAAGGGCACTTCCGGGTAACGGGAATAACGCCATTGGCGATCGGCAGTTTTTACCACAACCGCGTGTTCATGTTCTTCAACGGCAAATACGCTGTCATCAAATGACTGCGGGTCACCTTCAATGAGATAGAGGTCTTCCGGGCAATCTTCCAGCCCTTGCAGTTGATCACGCACCAATGACAAGTCCGGCACCACAATTCCGTGGCGCGACGGGCCATACAGTGCGGAAAAGTATGGCGCATCGTCGAGGGTGACATCGTCATAAATCTCGGAGAGCAGCACACCACCAAAACGTTCAGCGAGCGCAATCATGCGTGCATCTTCAGCACCACTTGGTTGGCTCAACCGTTCGATTTGCGCATCAATGGTGCGTTTGGTTGCCGTCACTTCATCACGCTCGACCGTGGTTTCGCGCTCACGTTCCAGCAACTGCTGCATATGTTCCGTCACCTGACGGCTGTCTTCCAGCGCTTCCCCGCTTTGCTCGCTAAGTTGACTCAGGGCATCTTGTGCCGCCAGCCACCCGGGGGCGCGGGCAGTTAATTCCTGAATTTTGAGCTTGATCTGTTCCAGCTCCTGACGCATTTCCATGCGCCTTTCACCGGCATCACTGACGCTAAGAGAGAGTGCTTCGATCTGCGATTCCAGCTCACGTTGTAACTTTTCTAATGCTTCAGGTTGATACGCCTGCCCCCGACGCTTGCAGAATTCCTGCAGCAGACGCCCGGCGTCTTGTTGAGCATGCAAGCGCTGTTCTAGTTCGGACAAGCGCATGCGTAACGGTTGCACTCGCTCTGCCAGATGTTGCTGCGACGGCCAGTCACGCAATAATTCGCGCGCGGTTTGCCAGGCTTCACTGCGGCTGGCCTGATCAGCGATATCCACCACCAACTGGTAAGCATGCTCAAATTGGCTATGAGCTGCATCGGCAACACTCAACTTTTGCTCTAGCTGCAACAGCGATTCAGTGGCTTCTTGCTCTTTAGCCTGGAATGTTTCCAGCCATTCATCCGCGTTATCTGCGGTTAACGCGGGCAGTTGGCACAAGGCGCGCGCGCGTTCCAGTGCCTGCAGTGCTTGTTGATATTGGATAGCGCGGGTTTGCTGCACGTCAAGCGCTTGCTGGTAATCGGCCAACTGACTTTTGAGTTCATCTACCTCCAGCTCCGCGGCTTCAGCACGGGCTTCGTTATCAGCTTGCTGCTCGCTGGCCTCTGCTACGACTTCGTTCTGCTCTTCCAACCGGTAAGTTAGCTCTTCCAGATCGCCCTGATAGCGCTCGATTTTTTCTTGCTGGCGCATGGCGGTTTGCACCAGATTCAGGTGGTCACTGGCTGCCTGATAATCTGTTTCCAGATCCGATTCCGCATCACTTTGCTCCGCCAATTCGCGGGACATCTCCACATGGCGATATTGCTCGGCAACCCTTTGTTTACGGTTGCTCAGCAACTCGCGCCGCAACGCCAGCGCACCATCAAGATGAATGCGCCGCTCATTGGCATGGCGCATGTAGTCAGCGGCAACATAGGAGGTTGCCTCTGAGATCAAATGCTTAAACAAGTCACGGTCAGATTGTGTGACACGAATAGCCTCAAGCGTCATGCGGTTCTCGCGCAACGCCGCTTCCATGTCCTGGAATGCTTTACGCACGCCACTGTTCTCTGGCAGCAAATAATCGCGCAATGAACGGGTGATAGCGCTGGAGATACCACCATACAGTGACGCTTCAATCAGACGATAAAACTTGCTGCGATCAGCAGAAGAACGTAAGCGCTTTGGAATGACGCCCAGATCAAACATCAGGGAGTGGTAGTCGGTGATGGAGTTAAATTGCTTAAATTGCACCCCTTCAATCGCCTCAAGGCGCTCTTTCAGCTCTTGTAAGGAAAGAACCCGAGCCTGACGCTCATCCACCACTTCAGTGAGGATCTGCGTGGGCTGGATAGCCGTTGGCAAGCCCTGAATAGTGAAAGGCTTAATATCAACTTTACGATCACGCCCTGCCACTTGCTGCAAGCGCACTCCAACCACCACCCGTTGGTGGCGTGAGTTGACCACGTCAAGGGTGGAGTAACACACTCCGGCACGCAATTTACCGTGCAAGCCTTTATCGCGCGAACCACTGGTGGCACCAGCTTCGGTGGTATTACGAAAATGCAGCAAGGTCAAGTCAGGAATCAATGCCGTAACGAAAGCCGCCATCGTGGTAGACTTACCGGCACCGTTACCGCCCGATAAAGTCGTTACCAACTCATCAAGATCAAATGTGCGGGCAAAAAAACCATTCCAGTTAACCAAGGTCAGCGAGCGAAATTTACCACGTTCAATCATTCCTGTTCATCCTCTGCACTGTCCGCTGCGTTCTCCATAGTCACATCGGTTTCATCATGAAGTGACAGACTGTTTTCCACCGCCATAGCTTCGCCATCACGGATCATGCGTAACTGGGCATCTCGCGGGTCATCGCCGCTACGCACATCGGCGCCAAAGCGGAATACTGCCTCGGTAATACGAAACTTACTGCTGTTATTACCCATAAAGTAAATCATGCCTAAACGACGCAGCCGGTTGAGCGATGTTCTCACTTTTTCCTGTAACTTCTGCTTATCCAGATCCGACCCGGTTGAACGCTGGTTAACAAACTTCAGCAATTTGCTCTCATCGGCCAGACTCAACAGCTCTTCATACAGCTCGTGTTGGGCAAAAATACCTTCGTGCGCCAGACGTTCCGGGCTGAGATAGAGATAGCAGAGGATCTTGCCCACCATCATATCCAGTTCGGATAACACGGAGCGCGGGATAAGCGTGGTGGAGCGTGGGCGCAAATAAAAGAACCCCTCAGGAGCCCGAATCAATTCAACGTTATAACGGGTATAAAACGCTTCCAACTGCTCCTGAAAATCCATCAAAAAGGCATGATTATCCAGCTCATCAATACCAATATGACGACCCGCACGCAACTGGCTATCCAGTGAGGGAAACAAGGCATTGGCCAATGCCTGAGCCAGTTTAACCGGCATTACTGCTTCAATATTGGTTGATGACATGTGCCTGCACCTTGGCTCCGTAATCATTGATTGCGAGCCATTCGGCTGGCAACCCAGAGAAATCAGCTTCGGCCACACCAAGACGAACAGCCTGGTCGACCAGGATACGAGCCACGTCAAAATGACGAGCACGCGGGCATTGCGTAAGGTAATCGCGCATCACTTCCCCCAGATTGAGCGGCAATTTCTGTTGCTGATACACCAGCAATGCCTGCTCGATCATGGCAGTTAACTGCTCACGAATCTGGTTAAATTCTTCAAATTCAAGATCCGGCGGCAATTCGCCGGTGGCTTCCTCACTGCACAGCGCCAACGCTTCATCCCGCATATCCAGTAAGCGGCCTGCATTGGCGTGAGTGAGGGTCCACGGATTAGCAAAATAATTTTGTACTGATTGACGCAAGCGCTGAGCGAAGACGCGGTTTTTGTCCATATCGATCGCAGTACGAATAAATTTATGTACATGGCGGTCATAACCAATCCACAGATCAATCGCCTGCTGACCCCAACTGATGATGCGGTCAAGTTTACTTTGTAAATCAAAGACCAGTTTATCCACCAGCTCCAGCCCGGCATGACCGATAGTCGCTGCCTGAATGCGCAGTAAATTCGCCTGCAGTTTATCACCTGCGGCCTCCAGCGTATCTTGCAATTCACGCAAAGTACCGGAGGTTTCTGACAGCAATAACTCACAACTGGCAATCGCAGCACGCCAGTCTTGGTTCAACAGTGCCGCGATATCTTCTTTTACGCTATGCTGTTGTTCATCCATCAGGCGCTGCGTCATATCAATGCTATCGAATATTTCAGCAACTGAATATTTTAGTGGCGCAAAAACATTGCGGTGCCAATGGAGTTCATCGCCTCCCTCCTCTGCCGCTTCTGCTGCCCCTTGCAGCTCTTGCGCCACAATCGAGAGTTGCATGGATAGACGCAGAGTTGAAAATTCACGCTGACGGATATAGTAGTCAGTGATACCAATACCCAATGGCGTCAAACGGTAAATAGCATTACCATCGGCTATGTCACTGTTAAATCTATTCAGCAAACGCTGGCGCACCATATCATTGATAGCGTTATTGGCGCGCACTGCCACGGTTTCGTGGGTCTGTTCAAAACCTTTGCAGACCTGACGAAATGCATCAACCAGCTCTCCTTCGCTCATTTCGCCGTCCAGCCGCTCACCGTTTAACGTCGCAATAGCCAAAAGAAAGGCCAGACGATCCGTTGGCAGAGTAATCGAAAAATCATTCTTTCGCGCCCAGGCGACCAGTTCGGGTACTGTCTGGGAAAGTTCACTCATAATGGATCCTTCAGATTCGGCTTCAACGCCGTCACATGCACATAGCGCCCCAGGCTGATAAAAGGCTCCTGCCGGCAGTAGCGCTGCTCCAACGCCAATAATTCAGCAAAATCATCAACTTGTTGCTGTTTATTTTTCATGTAATCGTGAAACACCCGTACTCCTGTCTTGCCACCAATGGATAGCCCCATTTTCTCAAGCCAACCGTATACCGTCGGCGGGTCTAAAGGGTATTGCGGTGACAATGAACGTTTCCGACGTCTTTTCACGCACGGAATCGCTAATTGAAAATTACCTAACACTGCATTGCGCATCACTAACCCATTCGCATTGAAAAACATCAATGAGAGCACACCACCGGGGTTTAATACATCAAAGAGTATTTGCAGAACTTGCTGAGGCTCTGCAACCCATTCTAAAACCGCATGGAATAATATCAAATCAACCGGCTGCTCTAAATGTTGGGTGATGTCTTGAGCAGCACTTTGTATAAATTGCATGTTGTGGCTTACGCCTATTTCCAGCGCTGCGGCTTGGGCGCGCTGGATCATCTCAGCGGACAGATCACATAATAGAACCTGATGGCCTAATCCCGCCAGTTGACACGCCATATGCCCTTCGCCACCACCGGCATCTAAAATGCGTAACGGGCGCGGTGGCAACTGCGTTAATAGTTCGGTGATATCTTGCCAAACTACCGCCTGACGAATCATTCCCTTGGTCGTACCATAGATATTGCGGGAAAATTTCTCAGCAATGTCATCGAAATTGCGATCCTGCATGAACAACCGCTCCGCTGGTTATACCCTTCTTACTTGAAGCCCAAGGGTGTTAGCTGCTCTCGTTACCCGGGTCACCCAAGGGGTTTGCCTCTACGAGGCCGCTGCAAATAGCGTTCAAATCGAACCCTGGCAGATTTATCATTCGCATTGTTAAGTGCAGCCAACACACCTGCAATTTAAAATCTGTTAGGTCTAAATGCTCCATCACAGGCTGGCAGGCCGGAGATTTGGATAATGTTGATCAAACATTATTCACAATAAGAATAAAACAATCATTCATGGTTGAATGGCAAAACCACTCACGAAAACGTTCGGTGGACTGTCAATGTGACATCGCCCGATCCTGGTAAGGCCGGGCGTAAAAGTTTTAACCATCAAACACTGTCACTTATTAAGCATAATTGCCCGAACACGATCCAAATCGCCCTGAGTATCGACGCCAACCGCAGGCACTGCTTCTGCCACCGCAACGTGGATCTTCTCGCCGTACCACAGCACGCGCAATTGCTCTAATAGCTCTATTTGTTCGAGTTTACTCGGTGCCCAGTTAACATAACGATGAATAAATCTTGCACGGTAAGCATAAATACCGATATGTCGTAAGAAACAATCACCAATAGCCTCTTTTGACTGAGCGAAACGCTCTCTTTCCCACGGAATAGCCGCTCGAGAGAAATAGAGCGCAAATCCCTGTGCGTCCATCACCACTTTAACGGCATTAGGGTTAAATGCTTCTTCGCTGCTTTCAATCTGCACCGCTAAGGTGGCTATATCGGCACTGACTGCGGCCAGATTATCAGCCACCTGACGAATGATAACCGGTGGCACCAACGGTTCATCACCTTGCACATTGACAATAATGTCATCATCGGCAAAGCCGTAGCGCTCAATAACTTCCGCCAGCCGCTCAGTACCAGACTGATGATCAGCACGGGTCAGGCACACTTCACCACCCGCATCTTCAACTGCTTTCACCACTTCCGAATGGTCTGTTGCTACAATCACCCGAGCGGCACCCGACGCCAGCGCTCGCTCCATCACGTGCACGACCATAGGCTTGCCGGCAATATCAGCCAATGGTTTGCCTGGGAGGCGGGTTGAAGCATAACGGGCAGGAATTATAACAATGAAACTCATTGGTTATTCTCATCGATTGACAGTGGACGAGCCTCATTCTCCAACAACACCGGAATGCCATCACGTACCGGATAAGCCAGGTTGTCAGCTTTACACACCAGTTCAAGATTTTCTTTGTTGAAATACAATCTGCCATTGCAGACCGGACAGGCAACAATTTCCAGTAAACGGTGGTCCATACATCCTCCGGAATAGAGTTTAGCGGCCAGAAAGGTGGTCGAGGATATCATATCCGCTGATGCAGGTTAACTGCGCCGATGTTGCTATTCATATCATCCACCAATAATAAACATCTATACATCTTGGTATAGCCAAATTACGTCAAGATTCAGGTAAACGGCAACTGGGCGAAGCCCCAGACGCTTGCTGTCCTTTTGTTCATGATACCCACCCTCGTAATAGTGGGTATCATTATGGGAAAGTGATCACGATCAAATAGAATGGTGCCGGTTCAGCCTTAAACAAACTTAAGCCAGAGCAATAAGACGTGGTGAAATAACCGATCCGGTATTATTTAAAGAAATTAGTCACCTTTGCGATTTTCGCCACGAGTGGTCAAAAATTCACGTACATATTCAGGAACGACTTTACTGGCAAGCCCGTAGTGTTTTTCATCAAACTGGCTTTCCACCTGGCTCGGTTCCAGATTCAACTCTACGGTATGTGCAGCATGTAAACGCGACTCATGAACAAAACCGGCAGCGGGATAAACATGACCGGAAGTCCCGATCGAAATAAAGAAATCAGCTTCAGCCAGTGCCTGATAGATATCATCCATCCTCATCGGCATTTCACCAAACCAGACAATGTGAGGCCGCAACGGTGATGGGAACTGACAACAATGGCAGCGTTCATCGGCAGAAAGATCGCCCGGCCAATCCAATATCTGACCAGACTGAGTGCAACGCACTTTCAGCAACTCACCATGCATATGGATAACACGCTTATTGCCAGCCCTTTCATGCAAATTATCAATATTTTGGGTAATCAGAACAAAATTATTGCCCAGCACCGCTTCTAAATCGGCCAGCGCGAAATGCGCAGCATTCGGCACGATTTCGTGCTGCTGCAACTGACGGCGACGTGCGTTATAAAACGCCTGTACCAATTCAGGCGCGCGCTGATACCCTTCAGGAGTAGCAACATCGTCGACTTGATGTTCTTCCCACAAACCATCAGCAGCACGAAAAGTACGAATACCTGATTCGGCAGAAATCCCCGCGCCGGTAAGGACCACGACAAAGGGTTTCTTCATTTCTGATGTGGCGGCATTGTCACGATGAAAAATGCGAGAGCGGAAACGTTGATGCCGTAAATGTTTATTCTTACGAAAGCGACATAGCCGATGGGGAATGCGCATAACCTTTGCCTCTATTTTATACTCTGGCTACTTGAAGTTGCATATGCGTTGGCTACCGTCGCTACTCGGCTCATCCGTGGGCCTCACCTCTGCGAGGCCGCTGCAAGCAGCTTTCAAATCAATTAGTTGTGTAAACTCATCGGGATTAATGAACCGGCTTAATGTTCACCCCACAGGCTCGCATAAATACGGTTCAAACCGGTTCCGACCAATTTGTCATTCGTTTGCTGCCAGTAACACCAATTAGTTCAGGTATTGTCATTAATAATAACTAATGCTCACTCAAATGCAGAAACGCAGCCCCACGAACGCCGCCAGCGTCACCATAACGCGCTTTCTCAATGCGTGGCAATCGAGCCACTCGGAACAAGTGCTGCGGTAGGCGTTGGGGTAGTTCCTGATAAATCTTTTCAAAATTAGACAACCCACCGCCGATGACAACCAAATGCGGGTAAAACATCGTCAAAAGGTTACCCAAACATACGGCCAGCACATCCATAAAGCGGTCAACATGTGTTATAGCATTAGGTTGACCGGCATTATAGTTGGCAATGATCTGAGTTGCCGGTAAGAACTCCTGATTGAAATGCTTATACATCCATTCAAAACCGCGGCCAGAAACATAATTCTCTATACACCCGTTATGGCCGCACCCACAAGGCACTCGAGGAATATCTGCACCCAGAATATCCAATGCATCAACCGGCAAACGAAGGTGACCAAACTCACCAGTGATATGATTACGACCACTGACAATACGACCATTCACAATAAAGCCGCCGCCAACACCGGTACCGAGAATTAGCCCCAGTACGGTTGGGTAGGCGCGAAACTCTGGGTCACTGGCTTCAGACAACGCGAAACAGTTAGCGTCATTATCGATGTAGATTTCACGTTCAATCAGGCGGGACAGGTCACCCTGCAACGCTTGCCCCATAGCGGCAGGCACATTAACAGTAAATACGGTGCCATCATCGGCATTAAATGAACCGGGAATACCAATACCCACGCTGCCTTTAACGCCGCACCATGCATCTGCTTCCCGCGTCAAATCCTGCAATGTATTCAGTAGCTCTTGATAATCTTCACGCGGCGTAGGAACACGTTTCTGCCACACACATTGCAGGTCGGCATCGAATACGCCCAGCTCGATTTTGGTCCCACCCATATCAAAACCATAATACATCTGCTCACCCTTATTAATGACTGCCTGCTAACGCATTGTTCATTCAGTTATTTTCCGCTAAGAACCTGGGCTGGGTCGATACGGCTGGCGCGACGTGCAGGATACCAACTGGCAATTAGGCTGAGTACCAGTGCAGTAGCCAGCACACATGACACATCAAACCAATGTAATTCTGATGGCAGGAAGTCGATAAAATAGATATCGCCCGATAAAAACTGATGCCCTATCACCCGTTCCAGTCCGCGTATGATGTGGGTCAGTTGCAGAGAAACCATTACCCCGATCACCACCCCACTAATACTGCCGATAAACCCAGCCAGTAAGCCATACCAGATAAATATTGCACGAATAAGACCGTCTTTAGCACCTAAAGTACGCAACACCGCGATGTCACTGCTTTTATCTTTGACTGCCACCACCAGCGTAGAAACGATATTAAAACTGGCTACCCCCATCACCAACACCATCGCCAAATACATGATGGCACGGATCATCTGGATATCGCGGTACATATAGCCATAGGTACCAATCCAGCTACTGATATACACGTAAGCATTAGTCACTTCACCCGCGCTGCGTACCAGTTTGTTGGCGTTGTAGACATCATCCACTTTAATGGCTATACCCGTGACACTGTCACCCATATCCAAATAATGCTGTGCATCAGTCAGGGGTACCAGTGCCAAACTGTGATCTAACTGACCACTGAGCTGAAATATACCGGCTACCTGTAAACGAATACGCTTAGGTTGCAGCAATTTCATTTCAGGATCACTGTTGGGGATCATCACCGTCAGCCACGAACCTTGCTTTACGCCCAGCGCATCCGCCAGACCTTGACCTAAAATAATCTGCTGCTGACCGGCCTTAAAGTTCCTCCAGGCATTGCCAACAACGAAACTCGGCAGTGTACTCAGGTGCTGTTCTGCTTGTGGATCAACACCTTTTACCTGCACCGCACGTAATTGAGTGCTATTTTCAATCAAGCCGGTGAAATTGATATAAGGCGCAGCAGCGATGATACCCGGCACCTTTTCAATGCGCTGTAGGGTTTGCGGCCAGCCACTGAATGGCTGATTAACCACAGCAATCTCACCGTGCGGCACAACGGCCAGAATGCGATTTTTCAGCTCACGTTCAAAGCCATTCATTGCACTTAAACCAACGATCAGCACCGCAACACCCAACGCGATGCCCAAAGTAGAAATCACGGAGATTAACGACACCATGCCACCACGGCGACGGCCACGGCTGAAGCGCAAACCAATTAAAAGTGACAGTGGCGAAACGCCCATGACTATCGCCACTATTCTGCCCCCACCAATGTCAAATGTTGCTGCAACTGACCATCACACATTTCAAGTTGCCGACTCATACGCTTAGCTAATTGCAAATCATGGGTTACTACCAGAAACGCCGTACCCTGACGAACATTCAACTCACCCAGCAGATTAAAAATACTGTCGGCATTGCGCTGATCCAGATTACCGGTTGGTTCATCAGCCAACACCAACGAAGGGTTATTCACCAGTGAACGGGCGATGGCGACACGCTGACGTTCACCACCGGATAACTCAGACGGACGGTGTTTGCTGCGTTTCTCCAGCCCTACCGCTGCCAACATCACGCGGGCTTTATTTTGAGCTTCGGCCGGTTTAGCACCACCAATCAGCAGTGGCATCGCAACGTTCTCCAGTGCCGTGAAATCTGGCAATAAATGGTGGAATTGATAGATAAAACCCAATTCACGATTGCGTAATTCAGCTTTTGCAGTGGAAGAGAGCTTATTCAGCGAACGCCCTTGATAAATCACTTCACCGGATGTCGGGGAATCGAGACCACCCAACAAGTGCAGCAAGGTGCTTTTACCCGAACCGGAACTGCCGACTATCGCCATCAGCTCACCGGACTCGATGGTGAACGACACATCGCGTAATACGTCAGTATGCAGTTGGCCTTCCTGATAGCGTTTGCACAGGTTTACACACTGCAATAAAGGATGGTTACTCATAGCGTAAAGCCTCGGCAGGTTGTGCGGCGGCAGCGCGCCAGGAAGGATAAAGCGTAGACAACAAAGCAATCGCCATCGCTAATAGGGCAATCACCGTGACCTGAACGGGGTTAATTTCAACCGGCAAAGTGGCACCATCGATCAGCAAACCGAGAACCGGGATGAAGGTATTCAATTGGCTGGCGAGTAAAATACCCAGCCCCGCCCCAAGCAGTGCGCCAATAACACCGGCAGTCGCGCCTTGCGCCATAAATACCAGCATAATTTGGCAACGGCTCAGTCCTTGAGTTTGCAAGATAGCGACCTCGCCCTGTTTTTCCATCACTAACAAGCCGAGGGAAGTAATAATATTAAAGGCTGCGACAGCAATAATCAGACTCAACAGCAGCCCCATCATATTCTTCTCCATACGCACCGCCTGGAACAGCTCACCTTTGCGATCACGCCAGTCCTTCCATACTGTGCCCTCTGGCAGGGGCTGCTGGCTCAGGCTATCCACCGACAGCGGCTGGGCAAGGAACAGACGCCAGCCAGTAATATTGCCCACCGGGTAACGCATCAGGCGCGAAGCGTCCTGCTGATTAATCAGCATCTGATAGCTATCCACCTCACTGTCAGCAGCAAAGGTACCGATAACATTAAACAGGCGCTGGCTAGGGACACGCCCCATCGGGGTAAACTGGCTGGCACTCGGCACCATCAAACGCAGGGTTTCTCCTCGTTTAACACCCAACTGAGCCGCCAGTTTTTCACCGAGGATAATATTGTAGCTGCCTGGCTGCAAATCTTTCAGATGCACGTTAACCAAATAATCAGCCAGTGGTTCATGCCGATCAGGAGAGACACCCAACATAACACCGGCCGCCAGATTACGCGCACTCTGCAACACCACATCAGCGGTGGTCAGCGGCACAATATCGGTAACACCGGTCAGTGATTTAAATGCCGAGGCAGGAATTTTATTTGGGTCGAGAGAGCCTTGCTGCGTGGTAATCAACGCCTGTGGCATCAGCCCTAAAATATTATTCTGCAAATCACGCTCAAAACCATTCATCACCGACAATACGGTGATCAACGCCATCACCCCCAGCGTGATGCCAATGGTAGAAAGCCATGAAACGAACCGACCAAAACGGTCAGATGCCCGCCCGCGCATATAACGCAGGCCAATAAATAATGCGACAGGTTGATACATGAAATCTGTTTAGATCCTGTTGCTAAAACAAAGTGATCGAGGATAATAAAGGGTACTACCACTTTAGGGAACCATTAACGCTTATATCTCCGGCTTTTATTCCAAATCAGAGCGCCATCGGTGGCTATACCCAAGTCACGTCGAGATGCAGCCAGGCGGCAACAGATCAAAGCTCCAAATACTTACTCAAGTAAGTGACCCGGGTGGATAACGGCAGGCAACACCTCTGCATCTTGAAGTATGGCGAGGATATACCCTCCCGCATGCTAGGATAGCCGCCGAGATAATTTATCGTCCGTTGTACTGATACTGTCCTGCTGAACGACAACATGGGTTAGCTATACCTAAGTTACTTCAGGATGCAGAAGTCGGCAACACCCCCCGCCTGTTGAAGGGTGACCGGTATACCAACTAAGAGACTGTTTAACTGCTTATGTTCCAACAATATCGTTATTCATTACCGCTGCGGCCTGGCGATACCCGTCAGTTAGGCCAGTTGACCGGCTCAGCTTGTGCGGTTGAATGTGCGCAAATCATTGATCGTCATGATGGCCCAGTAATGTTAATTACCCCTGACATGCAAACAACACTGCGCCTGCGTGATGAGATCCAGCAATTTTCTTCGCAACCGGTGAACACCCTTTCCGATTGGGAAACACTGCCTTACGACAGCTTCTCGCCGCATCAGGATATCATTTCAGCACGCCTCTCTTGCTTGTATCATCTTCCAGCGATGGAACGCGGTGTTATTATTCTCCCGATTAATACCCTAATGCAACGGGTTTGCCCACACGAATTCCTGCATGCCCATGCCCTGGTAATGAAGAAAGGCCAGCACCTGTCACGGGATAAATTGCGTTCTCAGCTTCAACATGCGGGATACCGCAGCGTCGATCAGGTGATGGAACATGGCGAATTTGCGACCCGTGGTGCATTGCTTGATTTGTATCCGATGGGCAGCGAGAATCCGTATCGCATTGATTTTTTTGATGATGAAATTGACAGTCTGCGGGCGTTTAACATTGACTCACAGCGCACGTTGTCTGAAGTTGAGCAAATAAACCTGCTGCCAGCTCATGAATTTCCGATAGATAAAGCAGCGATTGAGTTGTTCCGCAGCCAATGGCGTGAACAGTTTGAAGTGCGTCGCGATGCTGAACACATCTACCAGCAAGTGAGTAAAGGCATCTGGCCCGCCGGTATCGAATACTGGCAACCGCTGTTTTTTAGTCAGTCATTGCCCTCCCTGTTCTGTTATTTACCGGAAAATACCTTATTAGTAAATACCGGCGATCTGGAAGGTTCAGCCGAGCGCTTTTGGCTTGATGTAAACCAGCGTTTTGAAAGCCGCCGTGTTGACACGATGCGGCCACTGCCGGCTCCTGACACCCTGTGGTTACGGGTTGACTCGCTGTTCAAAGCGTTAAAAGAGTGGCCACGCGTCCAATTTAAGACCCATGAACTGGCAAATAAAGCCGCCAATACCAACTTACATTATCAGACACTGCCCGATTTAACGGTTCAGGCACAACAAAAAGCCCCATTAGATAACCTGCGCCGCTTCATTGAGTCATTCAGTGGTAGTGT
Source organism: Pseudomonadota bacterium (assembly GCA_041179305.1). Lineage (GTDB taxonomy): Bacteria > Pseudomonadota > Gammaproteobacteria > Enterobacterales > Enterobacteriaceae > Yersinia. The sequence goes on from JBEGTQ010000072.1 coordinate 16,711, forward strand.
GGTGTTCTCGGTGGAAAGTGAAGGTCGTCGTGAAACATTGCAGGACTTGCTGGCGCGGATAAAACTCAGCCCGACGCTGATCACCCAATTATCTCAGGCGGCAAAACCCGGTCATTATTTAATGATTGGTGCCTCGGAGCGTGGCTTCCTTGATACTGACAAACAGTTGGCATTGATCTGTGAAAGCGACCTGTTGGGCGAGCGCGTCAACCGCCGTCGTCAGGATAACCGGCGCACCATCAATACCGATACGCTGATCCGCAATCTGGCCGAACTGCGCCCCGGCCAACCGGTGGTGCATCTGGAACACGGTGTGGGTCGCTATCTGGGTCTGACCACGCTCGAAGCCGGTGGCATCAAAGCTGAATACCTGATACTGACCTACGCCGGAGAAGCTAAGCTGTATGTACCGGTTTCATCGCTTCATCTGATTAGCCGTTATTCCGGTGGTGCCGATGAAAACGCACCACTGCATAAACTGGGTGGCGATACCTGGAACCGCGCGCGGCAAAAAGCCGCAGAGAAAGTGCGTGATGTGGCGGCAGAACTGCTAGACATCTATGCTCAACGCGCCGCTAAAGCCGGCTTTAAATTTAAGCATGATCGTGAGCAATACCCGTTATTTTGTCAAAGTTTCCCGTTTGAAACCACGCCGGATCAAGATCAAGCCATCAACGCCGTGCTCAGCGATATGTGCCAACCGCTGGCGATGGACCGCTTGGTGTGCGGTGATGTCGGTTTCGGTAAAACCGAAGTGGCAATGCGGGCAGCGTTCCTCGCGGTTGCCAACAACAAGCAAGTGGCAGTATTGGTGCCAACCACTTTGCTGGCACAACAGCATTTCGATAACTTCCGCGATCGTTTCGCCACCTGGCCGGTGCGGATTGAAATGATGTCCCGTTTCCGCAGTGCCAAAGAGCAGCAAGTAATTTTAACGCAGGCAGCAGAAGGCAAAGTCGATATCATTATCGGCACCCATAAATTACTGCAAAGTGATCTGCACTGGCACGATCTCGGCCTGCTGATTGTCGATGAAGAACATCGTTTCGGTGTGCGCCACAAAGAGCGCATCAAGGCGATGCGTGCCGATGTTGATATCCTGACCCTCACCGCAACACCGATTCCGCGCACATTAAATATGGCGATGAGTGGTATGCGCGACCTGTCGATTATTGCCACACCACCGGCACGCCGCCTGGCGGTAAAAACCTTCGTACGCGAGTACGATAGCTTAGTGGTGCGGGAAGCCGTTCTGCGTGAAATTCTACGAGGGGGGCAAGTTTATTACCTGTACAACGATGTGGAAAATATTGAGAAAACAGCCCAACGACTGGCTGAATTGGTGCCTGAGGCGCGGGTTGCCATCGGTCACGGGCAAATGCGTGAACGGGACCTGGAACGGGTGATGAACGATTTCCATCACCAGCGTTTTAACGTTTTGGTCTGTACCACCATTATTGAAACCGGTATAGATATTCCAAGCGCCAATACCATTGTCATCGAACGTGCCGATCGCTTTGGTCTGGCGCAGTTACATCAGTTACGTGGCCGTGTCGGGCGTTCTCACCATCAGGCTTATGCTTATCTGCTGACGCCAAATCCAAAAATCATGACTACCGATGCCAAAAAGCGGCTGCAAGCTATTGTTTCACTAGAAAATTTGGGTGCCGGCTTTGCGCTGGCAACTCATGATCTGGAGATTCGCGGTGCCGGCGAGCTATTAGGCGAAGATCAAAGCGGCCAGATGACTACCATTGGCTTCTCGCTGTATATGGAGCTGCTGGAAAGTGCGGTGAATGCCCTGAAAGAAGGCCGGGAACCTTCATTGGAATATTTGACCAGCAATCAAACCGAGATAGAAATGCGTATGCCAGTATTGCTGCCAGAAGAATTCATTCCAGATGTGAATGTGAGGCTTTCATTCTATAAACGTATCGCCAGTGCACGCCATGCCACAGAACTGGATGAGCTCAGAGTTGAGTTGGTCGATCGCTTTGGCAAGTTGCCGGATGCCGCGCGCTACCTGCTACATACCGCCCAATTGCGCCAGCAAGCGCAACAATTGGGTATCAAGCGGCTTGAAGGCAATGAGCGCGGTGGTTTTATCGAGTTTGACGACAAGAATATAGTGGATCCGGTCTATCTGATTGGCTTGCTACAACGCCAGCCACAGATTTTCCAGTTAGAAGGGCCGGTAAAACTGAAATTTATACAGAATTTGAGTGATCGGACACAACGGCTGAAGTTTATCAGTGAGCTGCTGACGACGTTTTCTCAACATTGCGTTGCTTAATAAAGTAATGTAATCATATAATTAGCGCGGTTTTTCAGGAATAAAAAAACCGCGCTAATGCTAATGTCACTCGCTTAACTGCTCTGGCAACTCTGCTATCAGAGTGCCGTATCTGGTTAAACGATCAGCATTAACACTGTAGCGCGGGTTATTGATATAACATACTGAATAACCTGGTCTATACTAAGCTCGGTTGTTCAATATCAGTTGACCATTTTTATCGACCGGGATCTGCGTGCCAGGATCACGATCCATCCTAATTTTCCCTTGCTGATCGCCAATTTTGTAGATCACGTCATATCCCAGTATCTTTTGTGACTTGTCGTAAACTGTCTGGCAACGCTGTTGGGTTGTAGTGTAAGTATCACTTTCCTGCATGTTACTTTGCACACGGTTACCGGCATAGCCACCTGCCAGTGCGCCTGCCACGGTGGCGATATCTTTACCACGCCCCCCACCCACCTGATGCCCCAAAACGCCACCCGCCACTGCACCTAATACTGAACCCGCAACCTGATGCTCGTCTTTTACCGGTTTACGATGAGTGACAGTGACGTTGCGACATTCCTGTCGAGGCGTTTTGATCGTCTCTTTTATCGGTGTCGCAGTAAGAACTTGTGCGTATTGTGGCCCACTGGAGAAAATATTCATACTCGCAACCGCGGCAATGCCCAGAGCGGCGGCAATGCCGATACCCACACCTGCTAACATTGATTTGTTCACAGCAAATCCTCCTAACATGTTACCACGCATTTTCTGCTGCGGAATGTGGGCCTAAACTTATCTTGTTTCAGCCACAAAACATCTGACAGCTCCCGGTCTCGGTGTTCTCCCGATGACCAAAAGACGGCGTGCGTGACTCGCCGTTTGTGGAAAGATGGAGTCTGCATAATGTGCTTTAACCTAACAATAGGACAAATGAATAAAACATCCATATAATAGATGTGAATGAGTGTGTTTAGGAGAAATCCGACTGCGACATTTACGACTGCACAATTTTATCTGCTGAGAGCCATTGTGAAAAAATGCAAATCACGCCATCAAATGAAACCAAAACCATCAGTTCACAACTGACCAGAAGGCAATCCATTGAGAGCCAGCATGCGGGCGTTGTAACGTTAGGCTGCCGCTTGTAGCGCTAAATTGCAAACAACAGCGATACGGTAGGTATGGCGAAAAGTGTCATTAACGTTGCAGCGTAGCGAATTTGCTTTGATATAAAACACGCTGCAACGCCAGGACTCCGAGGGAATTAATGAAGTTTCAAACGTGGGCGAATAACCCGGTTAATTCCACCCACCAGCATCATCAGGCCGGTCTTGGTATAGCCGTGTAATGCCACCTGGTGCATGCGATACAGCGAGATATACACAATGCGCGCGATACGCCCCTCAACCATCATTGAGCCGCTCATCAGGTTACCCATCAAGCTACCGACGGTGCTGAATTTAGACAGTGATACCAATGAGCCATGATCTTTATACATATAAGGTTTTAGCGGCTGCTCATTGAGCAGTAACAAAATATTACTGTAACAACGGCTGGCCATTTGATGCGCAGACTGTGCACGCGGTGGCACAAAACCGCCATTCGGCTGTGGGCAAGAGGCGCAGTCACCGATAGCAAAGATGTGCGGATCACGGGTGGTTTGCAACGTCGGTTCTACCACCAACTGGTTGATACGGTTGGTTTCCAACCCAGCGATATCTTTCATAAAATCTGGCGCTTTAATACCCGCCGCCCACACCATCAGATTAGCATTAATGAATTCACCGTCTTTGGTATTCAGGCCATTATCATCAGCGCTGGTAACCATAGTTTTAGTCAATACACGCACACCAAGCTTACTCAGCTCCTGATGAGCCGCAGTAGAAATACGCGGTGGCAAGGCCGGCAAAATACGCTCCCCAGCCTCGACCAACGTAACATTCAGCGCTTGATTATCTAGTCCTTCAAAACCGTAACTGTGCAGTTGTTTCACCGCATTATGCAGTTCTGCTGACAATTCCACACCGGTAGCCCCGCCCCCTACGATGGCAATGTTAACCTTGCCCTTTTCCCCCGATTGCGCGGAATACTTCAGGAACAGGTTGAGCATTTCATTGTGGAAACGGTGTGCCTGATGTGGGTTATCAAGGAAGATGCAGTTATCTTTTACGCCCGGAGTACCGAAGTCGTTAGAGGTACTGCCCAATGCCATGACCAGAATGTCATAAGTCAATTCGCGCTGTGTGACCAGCACATCACCGTGTTCGTCGCAAATTTCGGCCAGGCGGAGAGTTTTGGTTTCACGGTTAACATCAGTTAAGGAACCCAACTGGAAATTAAAATAGTGATTACGCGCATGCGCCAGATAGCTCAGCGCGTCCACACCATCATCCAGAGAACCCGTTGCAACTTCATGTAATAGCGGTTTCCATAAATGGCTGTGGTTACGATCGACCAATACTATCTCAGCTTTTTTGCTGCGACCCATTTTGTGACCCAGACGGGTTGCCAGCTCAAGTCCACCGGCTCCACCGCCAATAATAACAATTTTTTTCTTCGGCGTAGTCAAAACAATCCCCTGAATGTGAACCAATTGTTAGCTAAGGGTAAAAGAATAATATCCTTATATAACATAGAGTTCGCTGATACTAAATCAATAAACTGTTGTCAGAATATCACGCAGGGTTATTTGGTCACACCAAAATTGATATATATCAACTTTTTTTGATTAAAGTGCCTGCATAGAGATTTTTTCTGGAATAGGATTCAAATAGTTAGCCTGTAGCCACAGTTAATATTTTTTTTATTTGCTGGCAGGTAAAATCTAATTTTGGAATTTTGAGCCATAACAACGGCTCCAAAAAAGCCCCTAAAATATCTTTTTCAGGCCGAATAAGACGCTGTAACAGACGTAAAAATTAACCATTAATTAACAAATTGCTGCCATTAATCCAGCGTGTTGATTCGATGATGATGAGATGAGATGAGATGAGAGATCTCTAAACTTATGCGTTTGATTCTGATCCCAAACAATTTCAGCAAAGAAAGTATGATACCGAAGCCATATTCGGCACCTATCTTTACTGCACTCAGGTTTGTTTATGTGCATCCCAACGATCACTGAGTGCCGTCAATGCCTTATTTGCCTGCTGCCAGCGTGACGATGCCATCAACTCCTGATGGCTGAACTGCCCGGAATGATACAAACGTGTCAGGTTATCCGCTTTAACCGGCGACAGGTTATCCAGCACACTGACTGCACCTTGACGGTTGTTGCATACCAGAATCATATTACAACCCGCATCCAGAGAGGCCTGCCCACGTTCGGCATAACTGCCCATAATCGCCGCACCTTCCATTGACAAATCATCGGAGAAAATAACACCATCGAAACCCAACGACTGACGCAATATCTCCTGTAGCCAGTACGCCGAACCACTGGCCGGGCGCGAATCAGCAGCGGTATAAATCACATGAGCCGGCATAATGGCATCCAGCAACCGCCGCTGGATCAATTGACGAAATATAACCATATCATGGGCATGGATTTCTGCCAGTGGCCGGTTATCACGCGGCGTCTCTTTATGTGAGTCTGCGGTCACAGCACCGTGGCCGGGGAAATGCTTACCGGTAGTTTTCATGCCTGCGCTGTGCATGCCACGGATAAAGCATTCCGCCATCACCAGTGCCTGCTGTGGATCGCTATGGAAAGAACGCTCACCAATCGCGGCACTGACATGGCCAATATCCAATACTGGCGCGAAGCTGATATCGATATCCATTGCCATCATTTCAGCGGCCATCAGCCAGCCAGACTCTTGGGCTAATTTCGCCGCTGTTGCCGCATCATTGATGGCAGCAAAAGATTGGGCGGCAGGCAGACGGGTAAAGCCGTCGCGAAAACGCTGCACCCGGCCTCCTTCCTGATCAACGGCCACCACTAAACGTTCATGGGATGCCGCACGAATTTGGCGCACCAGTTCGCGCAATTGATCTACATCATGAAAATTTCGGCTGAATAAAATCAGCCCCCCTACCAACGGGTGTTTTAAAATTTCACGTTCTTCAGCATCCAGCTCATAGCTGGCAACGTCTAACATTACTGGACCCACGACAACCTCGTTTTTTATTTCCCTTCGTACCTGAAACCACAAAAGATTAAAAAGATAAATTAAACCGCTGGCGTAATGGTGATACCCCTTGCAAGAATATCTCATCATTGGTTTGTTGCCAGCGCACTTCAAACCACATCAACATCAGGTAGTCAACCCATGGCAACCAACGTTGTATCTGGCGGGATAAGCGATCAATGTCATGATAACCGTGCTCACTGCGGCAATAGTGCTGTAAAAATACCCGTTGCTGTGGCGCTAACCAGTTATTACCACGAAACAACGCCGCAATATCCAGTGCAATATCACCGTCGGCGGCATACTCCCAATCGATCAGCTTTAGCCCATCTGCCATCGTTAACAAATTACCGGGGTGAACATCCATATGTAACGGCGCCAATTTTAACACCTGCGGCAAAGCTCTGCGGGTAAAACCACGCTGTAGCCGCAACCAATCAGGCGAGCGACGTTTAGGGTCAATCAATCGCGCGTAACGAATGAGTTGAGCATGTAAATCGAGACGGTAACCACTGGCAGGCAAATGATGCAGGCAGGAGAGTAGCTGTGCCAACTCACCCTTATTTGATAACACAATAAACCGATCATTTGTGACAACGTCACCTTTTAGCCAATTTATCACCAGCCATTGCCTGTTAGAACCAATAACAGCCGGTGACAGGCCAGACCGTACCACATGTTGCAGCAGTTTACGTTCACGATGGCGGTTAACACCTGGCCGACTTCCGCCCTCTGATCGCTCACGTGCCAAACAGTCAACACCCGCCGCCGTAATACGCCAACTTTCACCGGTCAGGCCTGACACCCGTCTAATATGATAATCGGCGGTTTTCACCGTCGGGTTTATACTTGCCATCAGCGCATACAACGAAGGATCAACGCTGGACAGGGCCATTACCTGACCAGATGATTTCACCACTTTGAACCTGCATCAATTGCATTTCAATCGTGGGCGATTTCACATCGCCGCTAACGTCGCTGTACAACACATACTGCGCACTGACATAACGTGCCAGCCCAATCGCTTTACTGCGTGAACCCAGGCTGTCTTCTTCAGACAACCCCAGCGTTTGCCTGGCAACAGCCAATTGCTGCGGGGAGATCAAAACAAACTTTTTATTAGATAACAACACCTGATGCAATGCAGCAGTTGCTTTCGCCGTTTGCAGCGCGCCATTGGTGCTATTTTTAACGCTGTCCAACAGCAGGATGCTGCCCATCGCCACATCTTTGCTGTTCACCATTTGGATAACTAAGGGCTCCACACTGGCAACCCAGTCCATAGATTGCACTTTTGGCGGCTGCGGCACCGTATCTACCGGTGGCGGTATCTCAATTACAGGTGGTGTTACCGGTTCAAGGGTGGCTGGCGGCTGTGTTGGTTCAACCTGTGGCCGCGAAAGACAGCCGGTTAACACCAGTGCAACCAGAGCCACAGATAAATACCTTTTCATTGTCACACTCCAATAGCGCGATTATAAAAACAGATGAACTCGCGCACTGCGCGCATTAACATTATCATTAACTGACTGAATATCCACATCATCACCCGGCGCTATAATAATAGAGCGCGGGGCTTCCAGGGGTGGCACATCCAGACCCTGTGAATCATACCAGTAAAAACGATAGTATATTTTTATCGGCCTATTCTGGCTGTTACTGATAACCGAACGTGCCACGTTATTACCCGAGGATCTTGATATGGCGGGTTGGGAAGCCAAAATTCCTGCCATCAGTACTGATGAATCCATCACCACAGTTTGGTGCTTATTGATCGCAATCCCTTGCGTGGTGCCGCACCCCAGCAACACCGCAGCGCAAGCGGACGTTATCAGTGGCAATAAAAACACCCTAAGACGGCGCATAGGCTTACCTCAATTACACTCAACAATCATGCTGTTAATTATGAGACAACAAAGCGCCCAAGTCACAGCCACCGACCAAATGCATGTGGATATGATAGACAACCTGCCCGGCGTTCTTGTTACAATTGATGATCAGGCGGTAGCCATCTTCAGCAATTCCTTCCTGCTCTGCAAGTTTAGCCGCCACCGTAATCATACGGCCAAGAGTTGCTTCATGTTCTGTCGTGACATCATTCACAGTTGGAATAAGAATATTGGGAATGATTAAAATATGCGTCGGTGCCTGTGGGGCAATATCACGAAACGCTGTCACCCGTTCATCTTGATAAATCACATCAGCAGGGATTTCACGGCGTATAATTTTGCTGAAAATCGTTTCTTCGGCCATAACGCATTTCCTTTGTCATTATAAAATGGAGAAAATGCAGTATGAGCGACAATTTCTATTAGTTTCAACCTGATTAAACATTTTCCACATGAATGGCGTAGAAACGCCCAACAAAACAGCACAAATATTGGTAACTGCCCCGTTGGGATAGCGGGGAGCAGCATAAACAACCCAATAAAATCGACGAAAAAACCACAAAAAAGGAAGCTTTCGCCTCCCCTGGAACTCCCCGCACCTGAATTAATGGTTACGGATATATTCATCCATATCGGTTTTCAGGTTATCAGATTTCGTCCCGAAGATAGCCTGAACACCCGAACCTGCGACAACGACACCAGCAGCACCCAGTGTCTTCAGACCCGCCTGATCAACCTTGGTGATATCCGCCACGCTGACGCGCAGACGGGTGATACACGCATCGAGGTTAGTGATATTTTCTTTACCGCCAAATGCTTCTACCAGTGCTGCTGACATTCCCGTGCCTCCCTGCACCGTTTGCTCAGGAGAAGCGTCTTCGCGACCAGGTGTTTTCAGATCCAGTTTCGCGATCAGCACGCGAAAGATACTGTAGTACACCAGACCGTAGCAAATACCCACCACTGGGAACAACCAGATACGGCTACTGTTGCCACTTAATACGATGAAGTCAATCAGGCCGTGTGAGAAACTGGTACCGTCACGCATCCCAAGCAGGATGCAGATTGGGAAGGCCAGACCAGCCAGAATTGCATGGATAACATACAAAATGGGTGCCACAAACATGAAGGAGAATTCGATTGGTTCGGTGATACCCGTCAGGAATGAGGTCAGCGCGGCGGAAATCATGATTCCACCCACTTTTGCACGGTTTTCCGGCTTGGCTGAATGCCAAATCGCAATCGCTGCCGCTGGCAGTCCGTACATTTTAAACAGGAAACCGCCGGACAGTTTACCCGCTGTTGGGTCACCCGCTATATAGCGTGGAATATCACCATGGAATACCTGACCCGCTGCGTTGGTGTACTCACCAATTTGTATTTGGAATGGTACGTTCCAGATATGGTGCAGACCAAATGGAACCAGCGAACGTTCTACCACACCGTAAATACCGAAGGCGACAACAGGATTCTGATACGCCGCCCACAAGGAGAATGTCTGGATTGCTGTACCAATGGGTGGCCACACGAAGGACAGCAGTACGCCCAGGAAGATCGCCGTGAAACCAGAGATAATCGGAACGAAGCGTTTACCCGCAAAGAAGCCCAGATATTCGGGTAACTGAATACGGTAGAAGCGGTTAAACATGTAGGCTGCGATGGCACCCGCAATGATCCCACCCAATACGCCGGTATCCGCTAAATGTTTGGCGGCAATTTCTTCTGCCGGCATATGCAGCACCAAAGGAGCCACCACTGCCATAGTTTTTACCATGATGCCGTAAGCCACAACGGCGGCCAACGCCGATACACCGTCGTTATTGGTAAAACCGAGTGCTACCCCGATTGCAAAAATCAACGGCATGTTAGCAAAAACCGAACCACCCGCTTCTGCCATCACATGAGAGACCACTATGGGCAGCCAGCTAAAATTCGCGGAACCAACACCCAGCAAAATACCGGCGATGGGTAAAACAGATACCGGTAACATTAGCGATTTACCTACCTTTTGCAGGCTTGCAAATACGTTCTTAAACATAGTTGGGGGGGCTCCTGGGTAATAATGCTTTTCAACTGTTTCTGGCGTTTTTAATTTTCGCGTTATTAGCATTACAACGGGGGGTAGTAAGCCTTTGTTAATCAGGATATCTATACCTGTTATCTTTCAAGATGCAGGCGTCTTGGCTACTCAGCCCATTCCTAAGCTTCGCGTTTGTTGCCTTCCTGTACCTTGAAAATCTATTAGGTAAAAATCACCCTGTTAACGTTCACGAAGAGTAAAAATAAATGCCATGATTATTATTTTATAGTGGTGGTGTTTTTTTCAAAAAAGCGCCTAATTTGATACTGATTGCACGTTTCTGTAAGAAAAGCCAATAAATACCATTCACACCTAATAATTCTGGTGTGAACATTACCCGCTTCAGCGATTAATTACGAGCTTAAAAAAAGTATTCTTAAGGAAGTTGGCCATTCTCATTGGATAACATTGAAGGGTCCAGATTAAACAACCGGCAGGCGTTTTCCGTGGTAACCTCAGCCAGCGATTCGAGGCTAACGCCTTTGAGTACCGCCATATACTCTGCAACATCACGGACATAGGCCGGCTGATTTTCTTTACCGCGATGAGGAACCGGAGCCAAATAGGGTGAATCCGTTTCCACCAACAGCCTGTCCAACGGCACATAACGGGCGACTTCACGCAGTTGGTCGGCATTGCGGAAAGTTAAAATTCCCGAGAACGAGATGTAAAAACCCAAGTCCAGTAATGTTGCCGCAGTGGCTTTATCTTCTGTAAAACAATGTAAAACACCGCCGCAATCCTGCGCCTGTTCTTCCCGCAAAATGGCGAGGGTATCTTCGCGAGCATCGCGAGTATGCACAATGACCGGCTTATGTAATTCACGACCAATGCGAATGTGTTCGCGGAAAGAGGCTTGTTGCAGCAGCATATTCTCTTGCTGATAAAAGTAATCCAGCCCAGTTTCACCCATAGCAACCACATTATCCGCCGCCGCAAACGCCCTGAGCTGCTGAAAATCATAACCACCGTCAAGATTGAGCGGATGCACACCGCACGAGAACGCGACATTTTTTCGCTTACCGATGAGTGCCGTCATCGCGGTAAAACCGGCTAATGTCGTGGCAACGGCCAGAACAAAACCCACATTCCGCGCCTTGGCTTTAGCTAATACATCATCAACGCTACGGTGCAACGTCTGGTAATCAAGGCTATCGAGATGGCAGTGCGAATCAACTAACAACATAATATTAAACTCTTCCATACTCTCGCACTTGAAGCCGTAACTCCAATTACGTTGAGTATTCAATCAAGGTGATGTGGAATAGGTGCCCGTGGACAGCGCAGTTTCCCAGTTAAGTAACAACGCTGTGAGTAACAATTCACGATTAACACCGACGACAGATAATAACTGATGATGACACTTAGCCAGTTGTTTCGCTGACTGAATTAACACCGGCGCGGTGGCGACTTGCGCTAATTGTTGCACCAATGGTAACTGATCCTGATTAACCATAAACTCACCTGCGCCCTGCTGCCACTTCAATGCGTCCAGCAGTAATGAAGCCATCCATTGCAGGCGCCCGGTGGCGTCATCGTGGTTCAATTGCGCCACCATTGAGAGTAAATCCATGCTGCTGAGCGCGGCACTCAATGCAGCACACAGCGCAGAACGCATACTCCACCGCTCAGGCTGCAACAAACGCTCTGCCGCCAGCGGCGCTCCTTCGCTCAGCTTCAGCGCGGTCAGCATTGCCGCCGGCTCTGCCGTCAATTGCCGATTTAACCATTGCAAGCTGGTAGCTGTATCCGGGCAGGCCAGATGCCAATAAAAACAACGACTACGCAAGGTGGCTAACAAGCGAGCCGGCTGATGACAATCCAACAAGAAATAGGTTTTTTCTGGTGGCTCTTCCAGTGTTTTCAACAACGCATTTGCGGCAGCGTCGGTCAGTAATTCAGCATGGGGTAACCACACCACTTTATCCCCACCTTGTTGCGCATGGGAATAAAGTTTTTCTATCTGCTGGCGAACCAATTCAACGCCGATACTGTTTTTGCCTTTCTCCGGTGCTAGCACGTACCCGTCCGGGTGGTTGCCCGCCAGCATCAGACGGCAGCTATGGCATTCACCACAGCTTTTTTCGCCTTGCCGCTGACGGCACATCAGCCAGCGACTCAGGCCGTAAATCAGTGCATCCTCACCATTACCGGGCAAAGAGTGCAGCAATAATGCATGGTGCCCGCGCCCGGCAGTATGCTGCCTCACCCACTGGCGGTAAGGCTCGGTCAACCACGGATACCACTTCATTACACCACGTCCTGCGTTGCCAGCCAGTGTTGCAGTGCCTGACGGATGGCAGCACTCACTTGCTCAAGAGGTGCGGATGCATCGATAGTTTTAATGCTGGCATCGGCGGCGGCGAGTTCAAGGTAACGCACACGGGTGCGCTCAAAAAACACCAACGACTCTTGCTCGATACGATCCAACTCACCACGCGCACGCGCACGTTCCAGCCCAATCACTGGCGGTAAATCAAGATACAGCGTCAGATCCGGACGGAATGCGCCCAATACCGTGTCACGCAACGACGTCATCAATTGGCTGTCAATGCCACGCCCGCCGCCCTGATAGGCTTGTGAGGACAAATCATGACGATCGCCAACCACCCAACTGCCACGCGCCAGCGCCGGTTTAATCACATTTTCAACCAGTTGCACGCGCGCGGCGTATAGCATAAGCACCTCGGCTTTGTCGGTCAGAACCTCACCGTCAATGCTCTGCTTGATCAAATCACGCAGCTTTTCCGCCAGTGGCGTCCCTCCCGGTTCACGGGTAAAGACAATATCGTTAATCCCTTGAGCGTGTAGTGTGGCAACAACGGTATCTCTGGCGGTGGTTTTTCCTGCCCCTTCAAGCCCTTCAATAACGATAAATTTACTGTTCATTCTTATCCTTTAGTGACTGACGATAAACGCGCACCGCCTGATTATGGCTGGCTAAATTGGTAGTAAATGTATGCCCGCCTTTACCGTCAGCCACAAAATAGAGGTAAGGTGTTTTCGCCGGATGCGCGGCCGCAGTCAGCGATGCCAGACCCGGCATGGCAATTGGCGTTGGCGGTAATCCTGATATTACATAGGTATTATAAGGCGTAGGGGTATCTATGTCTTTACGGCTAATGCTGCCGTTATATTTGTCACCCAGACCGTAGATGACGGTCGGATCAGTTTGCAACCGCATACCGATGCGCAACCGGTTGATAAACACTGACGCTACTTTGGTTCGTTCTTCATTTACCGCAGTTTCTTTTTCGATGATTGAAGCCATCGTGACCAACTCGCCCGGCGTTTTATAAGGCAAAGCCCCATCACGCTCCTGCCAGATCTCATCAACTGTCTTTTCCATCTTCATATGGGCACGTTTGAGTAATGACAAATCAGTCGTACCGGCGGTGTATGAATAGGTATCAGGATAGAACCAGCCTTCGGGATGCTCACTGTCTTTTAAATCCAATAATTGAGCAATTTCAGCATCACTTTTTCCTTCCAACAGATGCTTGACGTATCTTGATTGTTGCAACTCATTCATCCAGTCACGCAAACGTTTACCTTCAATAAATCGCACCGTAAATTGTGCTTCTTTACCGCTGACGAGCAACTCCAGCATTTGCCGTACCGTCATTCCAGGGGCAAAACGATAGGTTCCAGCCTTAAACCTGGCCAACGCAGGTTCAATACGCAACAACCAGGGGAATAGACGGGTATTCTCAAGCAGATGATCACGTAGCAACAAATTTTCCAATGCTACCCGGCCGGTAGCGGCTGGGAGGGTAAAGAGGGTCTCTTGCTTGATAGCCAATGGCTGCCCGGCAAAATCTTGTACTTTCTGATAACCCAACAACAGTAGCCCCAGGCAGGCAACAACAACAAGGATTAACGCTCTGGTGCTTTTTATTTTCATCGGACAGCCATTTTCAAATTAAATACAATAATGAATTACTTTAGGGAGGCATCAATTATGCATCACAGCAATGCTGACTCAAAAATTGGAACAACTGCCGTGAACTATAAACCCATTCATTGACTTGATTCACCGGCAGCAGCGGCATTAACGCATTGCAGATCATGATTTCATCCGCATCAGCCAGTGCCGCTAATGGCTGCACAACAATGTTGATCGTGGTTCCGTGTGCAGCCAAACAGGTAATGATACGTTGACGCATAATGCCGTCAACGCCTGACTGACTGAGGTCTGGCGTGTAAATGCGGCATCCTTTGCGCCAGAATAAATTAGCGGCACAGCATTCTACCAGCATCCCCTTAGTGTCAAGAACCAGCGCCTCATCAGCGTTTGTCTGCTCAAGATGCGCGCGGATCAGCACTTGTTCCAACCGATTCAAGTGTTTAACACCTGCCAGCAACGGGCTACGCGCCAGCGGTATCGGGCTAAGCGCCAATGAAATTCCCGTCTCCCGCCAATTATGATAATGAGTTGGGTAATCACTAAGAGAAATAATACGAGTCGGATGCTGGCACGCTGTACCGCTATAGCCTCGCCCACCGCTGCCACGGCTGATTATCACTTTCAGCACCGCGTTTTCAGTATGGTTTGCCGCCTCAATCATTTCTCCTGCCAATGCTTTCCAGTTCACCGGGGGCATTAACAGGCGTTCGGTAGCACGCTGCAAGCGTTGTATATGCTGATCGAACCATATTATCTGGCCATCCGATACCCGAGCGGTAGTAAAACAGCCATCACCAAACTGCACTGAGCGATCCGAGACTGATATCAAATTTTGCTGTACGCCATTAATCCAGAACATTCAGATTCTCTTTAAATGGGATGGGCTTGGTTTATCAGGCATTCCGTTGTGATCCACATAATTATTCTACAGACAAAAATGCCCTGACAATATCAGATCTTATCAGCCAGACGGACAATGGATATCGTGTGATTTGTCTATTGCTGAAACAGTTATAACGAGATTTTATAAGTGAGGTACGATTCAATTAGCAAAAAGACCCGAAGAACGGGCCTTTTTAATAGCAGAACGTTAACAACCATAGTTATATCTTACGGAACAGCAGAGAGCCGTTAGTGCCACCGAAGCCAAAGGAATTACACAAGGTGTATTTCAACTCTTTTACCTGACGAGCTTCATGCGCAACAAAATCCAAATCACAACCTGCGTCTGGGTTATCCAGATTAATGGTTGGCGGGATGGCTTGATCACGCAGAGCCAACACAGTGAAGATTGACTCAACCGCACCTGCAGCACCAAGTAAATGCCCGGTCATGGATTTGGTAGAACTGACGGGCACTTTACAGGCATCGTCACCAAATACCGATTTAACTGCCTGCGTTTCGGCTTTATCACCAGCAGGCGTTGATGTGCCGTGAGCATTGATATAGCCGATTTGAGAGGTGCTTACACCTGCATCACGCAATGCATTTACCATTGCCAGCGCTGCTCCAGAACCATCTTCTGGCGGAGAAGTCATGTGATAGGCATCGCTACTCATCCCAAAACCAACAATTTCAGCATAGATTTTTGCGCCGCGTTTCTTTGCATGTTCGTACTCTTCCAGCACCATCATGCCAGCACCGTCACCCAGAACGAAACCATCACGGTCTTTATCCCACGGCCGACTTGCTGCTTGTGGGTTATCGTTACGAGTAGACAATGCGCGAGCAGCACCAAAACCACCCACACCCAATGGGGTACTGGCTTTTTCCGCACCACCGGCGAGCATAACATCAGCATCATTGTAAGCAATGATACGTGCCGCTTGACCGATGTTATGCACACCAGAAGTACAAGCCGTCGCGATAGAGAGGCTTGGCCCACGCATACCGAACATAATAGTCAAATGGCCGGCAATCATGTTAACAATGGTTGAAGGCACGAAGAACGGGCTAATTTTACGTGGCCCACCGTTCATCAGTGCGCCGTGATTTTCTTCAATCAGACCCAACCCACCGATACCCGAACCAATCGCGGCACCGATACGAGGAGCATTGTTCTGCGTTACTTCAAGCCCGGCATCGTGCATAGCTTGTATGCCAGCAACAATACCGTACTGTATGAAAGCATCCATTTTGCGTGCATCTTTACGCGAAATGTAAGCTTCACAATTAAAATCTTTTACTACGCCAGCAAATCGCGTTGCATAGGCACTAGTATCGAAATGGTCGATCAGGCTGATGCCACTCTGCCCGGCAAGAACAGCTTTCCATGTGGATTCTACTGTATTACCGACAGGAGACAACATGCCCAGTCCAGTCACAACAACTCGACGCTTAGACACGGTTGTCCTCCAGGGAGGGAAAATAATACCAGAGCAAAAAACTTAGGCGGTCGAGTGACCGCCTAACTATCTAAACTTAAAGCATGCTCGCTTATTGCTGGTGAGCGTTGATAAAATCAATAGCTGCCTGAACAGTAGTGATTTTTTCTGCTTCTTCGTCTGGAATCTCAGTGTCAAATTCTTCTTCCAGAGCCATTACCAGCTCAACGGTGTCCAGAGAATCCGCGCCAAGATCTTCAACGAAAGAAGCACTGTTCTTCACTTCGTCTTCTTTAACACCCAGTTGTTCAACGATGATTTTCTTAACGCGTTCTTCGATAGTGCTCATACTCTTAAATTTCCTATCAAAACTCGCTTTCGCGATGGTTTTTGTAGTGTATAAAATGTTGAAAAAGATGCAACTAAAATCCCGGCTGATCACACCATGATTTTGCGCTATTTTGCGGTTTTCACCACAAATAAAGCAAATACTTTCGTGATTTTTAAATCATATACATGCCGCCATTGACATGTAACGTTTCACCCGAAATATAGCCGGCCTCGTCAGAGGCTAAAAATGCAACAGCGCTGGCAACCTCTTTAGTTTGCCCAAACCGGTTAGCTGGTACTTGGGTTAAAATGCCTGCGCGTTGTTCATCTGTCAACGCCGTCGTCATGTCTGTCTCTATAAAGCCAGGCGCCACAACGTTGACAGTAATGCCACGTGAAGCAACCTCACGCGCCAAAGACTTGCTAAAACCGATTAAACCGGCCTTAGCTGCCGCGTAATTAACCTGCCCTGGATTGCCCATTGTCCCAACCACAGAGCCGATGGTGATGATGCGCCCACTCCGCTTTTTCATCATAGCGCGCATTACCGCTTTTGACAGACGGAATACGGAAGTGAGATCGGTGTCAATAATATCCTGCCACTCATCATCCTTCATACGCATCAGCAGGTTATCACGCGTAATACCGGCATTATTAACTAAAATATCAACTTCGCCAAATTCCGCACGAATCGCTGTCAATACTGATTCGATTGATGCGGTATCAACGACGTTCAACATATAGCCTTTGCCATTCTCCCCCAAATAAGCGCCAATTGCTTCAGCGCCCTTCTCACTGGTCGCAGTACCAATAACTCGGGCACCACGCTCGACCAATAATTCTGCAATAGCACGTCCAATACCACGGCTCGCGCCGGTTACCAACGCAATTTTTCCTTCAAAGCTCATGTTACCCTCTTTACTTAGTTTTCAAGCGCACTGGTCAGTGTGGTAACATCGTTTACCGATGCTGCAACCAAAGTATCAACGATACGCCTGGTCAAACCAGTTAAGACCTTACCCGGCCCAACTTCTAACAGCAGCTCAACGCCTTCGGCTGCGATAAACTCAATACTTTCAGTCCAACGTACCGGGTTATAGAGTTGACGCACCAGCGCGCTACGGATAGCTTCTGGCAACACTTCTGCCTTCACGTCTACGTTGTTGACGACCGGGAAGACAGGCACCTTGAATTCAATGTATTTCAGCGCTTCTGCCAGTTTATCCGCTGCGGGTTTCATTAACGCACAATGGGATGGTACACTGACCGGTAATGGCAAAGCACGTTTGGCACCTGCGACTTTACAAGCAGCACCGGCACGTTCTACTGCCTCTTTGTTGCCTGCAATAACCACTTGACCTGGTGAGTTAAAGTTTACCGGCGAGACAATCTGACCTTGAGCTGATTCTTCGCAGGCTTTGGCAATGGATTCATTGTCCAGACCAATAATTGCGGACATCGCACCAAAACCTTCTGGCACCGCTTCCTGCATCAGCTTGCCACGCAGTTGAACCAGCCCAACCGCTTGTTTGAAATCCAGCACGCCCGCACAAACCAGGGCTGAGTATTCACCCAGACTATGGCCTGCCATCAGCGCAGGCAGTTTGCCGCCTTTATGCTGCCAGACACGCCAAATAGCTACGGAGGCCGTAAGCAATGCTGGTTGTGTCTGCCAGGTTTTGTTCAATTCTTCTGTCGGGCCTTGTTGTACCAACTGCCAGAGGTCATAACCCAGAACAGACGACGCTTCATTGAAAGTCACTTCAACTATCGGAAATTGTGCGGCCAAATCGGCCAGCATGCCAACGGATTGAGAGCCCTGACCTGGAAATATCATTGCAAATTTCAACATTCTGCTTTCCTGTTAAATCAAAAACGAACCAGCGCAGAGCCCCAGGTAAAGCCGCCGCCAAACGCTTCCAGCAGTACTAGCTGCCCACGTAAAATACGCCCATCTCGTACCGCTTCGTCCAACGCTGCAGGTACCGATGCCGCCGAAGTGTTGCCATGACGATCAAGAGTGATCACTACTTTATCCATTCCCATGCCTAATTTTTTAGCCGTTGCGCTGATAATACGCAGGTTGGCCTGATGCGGCACCAACCAATCGAGCGCTGTGCGATCCAAATTGTTGGCCTGTAATGTCTCGTCCACAATGTGGGCAAGCTCGGTTACCGCAATTTTAAATACTTCATTACCCGTCATTGTGACATAGGATGGCTGATCTTGATGTTCGCGATCCTGATGGGACAACGCGAGCAATTCACCATACTTACCATTTGCGTGCAAATGAGTCGAAAGAATACCCGGTTCTTCTGATGCGCCTAAGACTACCGCACCAGCACCATCACCAAACAGAATGATCGTGCCACGGTCTTTTGGGTTCAGTGCACGAGAGAGTATGTCAGAACCAATCACGATGGCATACCTGACCGCACCACTCTTAACGTACTGATCAGCAACACTGAGTGCATAGGTAAAACCCGCACAAGCTGCTGCTAAATCGAAAGAGGCTGCATCGTTGATGCCCAGCATTTTCTGTATCTGGCAGGCAGAACTTGGGAAAGCGTGGCTTGAAGTGGTGGTCGCGACGACAATCAGCCCAATATCATTTTTATCAATACCCGCCATCGCCAGCGCTTTTTCAGCCGCGTGGAAACCCATGCTAGCAACTGTTTCGTCCAGACCAGCAATACGCCGCTCACGAATACCTGTACGAGTGATGATCCACTCGTCCGACGTATCCACCATTTTTTCTAAATCAGCATTGCTGCGCACTTGTACGGGCAGATAACTCCCCGTGCCAAAAATCTTAGTATACATGTACGATCAGTCACTCTTGGGTAAAATCGCTTCAAGGCGTGCGGCAATCCTTTCAGGAACTTGCCGCTGCGCCGCCTGCACTGCCTGTTCTATCGCAACCACGAATGCGCATTGATTCGCAGCGCCGTGACTCTTGATTACGATGCCACGTAATCCTAACAGACATGCACCATTGTACTGGTCGGGGTTCAAATGACCGAACCGCGCCGCCACACGTTTTTGCAGGCAACGGCCGATGAGCTTAAGCCACCATGATTGTTTACTGCCTTCGCCCGAGGACTTGAGCAGTGACAAGAACACTCTTATCACACCTTCCACTGTCTTTAGCATGACGTTACCCACGAAACCATCACAAACCATTACATCCGTTTTACCTGTGAGCAAATCATTGCCCTCCAGATAACCAATATAGTTGATAGCGGGTGTATTTTTTAATACTGCGGCAGCTTCGCGGATATTATCCAATCCCTTGTTTTTTTCTTCGCCAATATTCAGCAAAGCAACGCGGGGATTCGCAATTCCAACAACGTCTTCCGCCATCACCGAACCCATGACGGCAAATTGCACTAACATCGTGCTATCACACTCAACATTGGCTCCCAAATCCAGTATCACCGTTTTGCTTTGTTGTTGATTGGGAACAACTGTCATTAACGACGGGCGTTCTATACCCTTCAATGGCTTAATCAACATTTTCGCCAACCCCATCAATGCTCCGGTATTCCCTGCGCTGACACAAGCAGCGGCGTCACCGCCTTTAACAAGTTCCAATGCTATACGCATTGAGGTACCGCGACTGGCGCGAATCGCTTGTGAGGGCTTAGCATCGCCAGCAATAACATGCTCAGCAGGAATTATCTGTAATCTCTTCAGCAACAAAGGATCGGCATTCGTAAGTAACGGAGTGAGGGTATCGGGATTCCCGACCAACAAGAGTTTTAGCTTGGTATTAGAGGCCAGTGCCTGCAATGAAGCAGGCACTGTAACGCAGGGACCGAAGTCCCCACCCATTGCATCTAACGCTAAGGTTAGACAAGTCAAGGCATCGCCTTGCTAAAGATTAGCAAGTACTACTCAGCCGATAACCTTGCGGCCGCGGTAGAAACCGTCGGCGGTGATATGGTGACGCAGGTGAGTTTCACCGGAAGTTTTGTCCACAGAAAGTGTGGGGGTGGTCAGTGCATCGTGTGAACGGCGCATGCCACGTTTGGAACGAGTGGGTTTATTCTGTTGTACGGCCATTGACCTTACTCCTTGATTACTTTCTTTAAGCTGGCTAATACGGCAAATGGATTAGGTTTCTCAGCCTCTGGAGGCAGTTTACCAAATACCATGTCCGCCTCGGACACTTCACAGTGTTCAGAATCATGTACCGGAACGACAGGCAACGAAAGAATAACTTCATCTTCAATCATTGCCAGCAGATCAACCTCGCCAAATTCATCGACGTCGATCGGCTCGTACGCTTCCGGTAATGCCTCAGCCTGCTCATCGTTGACAATCGGGCTGAAACAATACGTTGTATGAACATGGTGCGCATACGTGTTACCACAGCGCTGACACATCAACGTTACATCGACGTCCGCATGACCTGTAATGACCGCCAGGCGCTGATTATCGATATTAAACGATAATGAGGCCACGACATCGCTGTCCACACTCACCACTGAATCGGCTATTCGAGTAACCTGCTCAGACGAATAGATACCGCTGTAATCTAAACGTTTCAGAGCGGTACGAACCGCATCAATGGTCAGGGGTAATTTTACCTTTTGCATAGGGCGCGCATATTAACTTTGTAACGACACAGAGTCAAAGAAAAAGGCCATTTTACCGAACCTTTCACCAATGTTCGCTTCCCAAGCGGGAGACAGTTTAAAATGCCTGATAAAATTACGCTACGACTTATGGAAAAAATTATGCCGCAACTGGTGCTTGCCTCGACATCATATTATCGTCGTACCTTGCTGAAAAAACTACAATTACCTTTTATTACCGCCGCACCGGAAATCGATGAAACGCCGATGCCAAACGAGACCGCCGATATTCTGGTTCAACGACTGGCTTCTGCGAAAGCTCAGGCATTGGCAAAACACTATCCTCAACACCTTATTATTGGTTCGGATCAGGTGTGCGTTATTGGTAACAGAATAATCGGCAAACCTCATCACCATGAAAATGCAGTGAAACAATTACAGCAAGCTAGCGGACAATGTGTCACTTTTTATACTGGGCTGGCGCTACTGAATACGGCCAATAGCAGCATTAAATGCACCTGTGAAACATTTGATGTGTATTTCCGCACATTAACTGATGCAGAAATAGACGGTTATTTGACTCGGGAACAACCCTGGAACTGTGCCGGTAGTTTTAAAAGTGAGGGTTTAGGAATTACATTATTTGAAAAACTAACGGGCCGAGATCCTAATACATTAGTTGGTTTGCCATTAATCGCACTCACTCAAATGCTAATTACGCAAGGGGTAAATCCGTTGCTATAAAACAAAACAGGGCGCATTTAACGACGTCCTGTTTTGTTTCGCTATTTTTGTGATTCATTTTTCTGCCGCTTTTTTACGCAATATCAACAGGCAGTGACGCAGTTGATTATCTAATGGCGCTTCAATGCGCAGGGTTTCACCGCTATTTGGGTGTTCAAAACGTAATGCGGCGGCATGAAGAAATAAACGATGTAACCCCGTCCCCTGCAATTGCTGATCGAATTCACGATCACCATAGCGATCATCAAAAGCAATCGGATGACCCGCGTGCAGCGCATGAACACGGATTTGATGGGTTCGGCCAGTAATTGGGCTGGCTTTAACCAACGTAGCTTGCTCAAAACGTTCTTCGACTTTAAAGCGGGTTTCAGAAGGTTTACCTTCGCTGCTGACTTTCACCACACGTTCACCACTTTGCATCATATTTTTCAACAAAGGCGCCTGAATCACTTTGCAGTGGGATTGCCATTGGCCACGCACCAATGCCAGATAATCTTTCTGCATGCTTTTCAAACGTAGCTGTTCATGCAACGAACGCAGTGCAGAGCGCTTCTTAGCCACCAACAACACACCAGAAGTATCACGGTCCAGGCGGTGCACTAGTTCAAGAAAACGGGCTTCAGGACGCAGCGCACGCAACCCTTCAATGACACCAAAACTCAAACCACTGCCACCGTGAACCGCTGTACCAGAAGGCTTATTCAACACCAGCAGAAAGTCATCTTCAAATATAATGCAGTTGGCTAACGCCACCACTTTGTCCAATTTAGCGGATACCTGCACCTCGTCGCGTTCAACAACACGTACTGGTGGCACACGCACCACATCACCATCCGCCAGTTTATACTCTGGTTTAATGCGGCCTTTATTAACGCGAACCTCACCTTTGCGTACAATGCGGTAGATCATACTCTTTGGCACACCTTTTAATTTAGTGAGCAGAAAGTTATCGATCCGTTGACCGGCTTCATCGGCAGAAATGGTGATTAATTGTACTGTTGGGTTATTCGTTTTCATGGGGCGCGATTCTAAATATAGCGAGGAATTAGCGCCACCTCTTTTTCTGTGCTTAACTGTTATTCTGACTATTAGAAGATACCGTTTGCGCCCTTTTATTGTTTAATAAGACAACGATAGCCGCCAACACTGTGAATACAGTAAAAGAATCTTTACGTAGGCAGGTAAAGTCATCTTGCTATATCGGTGTCAGCAATGGAATAATGATCGTAATTCTGCGTTGACTCTCGTTAGAGCAAGAGATTTGTGGAATAATAAACTTTGTCTGATGACACAAAAACGCAGCAATGGCGTAAGACGTAATGTGAAATTAAACAATTAGCTGGCTGCGGGTTGCAGCTTGGCCGGCAAGTGGGATCAGATCTGTTGCCTTACATTCAGAAGCTGCCCTTCATATAAAAGTGCTGTTTTTCAGAAAGAAACACAGGCTTACCGAAATAATGCCCCCCTATGCAGGCGACAACCGTGAGGTTGACGGCTTTGCTGGAAGACTCGGGGTCATCGGTTTACCCGGCCATGAGGTTGTTTTGCCCGCAGTTCTAACGCCAATGTAAAAATAACGAGTAAGTTAAAAATGAAAAGAATGTTGATTAACGCGACTCAGCAAGAGGAGTTGCGTGTTGCCCTTGTAGATGGGCAGCGGCTATATGACCTGGATATCGAAAGCCCAGGCCATGAGCAGAAAAAAGCAAATATTTACAAAGGCAAAATCACCCGAATCGAACCCAGTCTGGAAGCTGCTTTTGTTGATTACGGCGCTGAAAGACACGGATTTCTGCCATTAAAAGAAATCTCTCGCGAATATTTCCCTGGTAATTACTCCTCTCATGGCCGCCCAAACATCAAAGATGTGCTGCACGAAGGCCAGGAAGTTATTGTTCAGATTGATAAAGAAGAACGTGGAAATAAAGGCGCTGCACTCACGACTTTTATTAGCCTGGCGGGCAGTTATTTGGTTTTGATGCCAAACAATCCTCGTGCTGGTGGTATTTCACGCCGCATTGAAGGTGATGATCGCACCGAACTTAAAGAAGCCCTCTCCTCCCTGCAATTACCTGATGGCATGGGTCTGATTGTCCGTACTGCCGGTGTTGGAAAGTCTGCTGACGCGCTGCAATGGGATTTATCATTCCGCCTGAAGCACTGGGATGCGATAAAAAAAGCCGCTGAAGGTCGCCCGGCACCGTTCTTGATTCATCAGGAAAGTAACGTGATTGTCCGTGCTTTCCGTGATTATCTGCGCCCGGATATTGGCGAAATCCTGATTGATAACCCTAAAGTTCTTGAGTTGGCCAAAGAACACATTTCTGCACTGGGTCGTCCGGATTTCAGCAGCAAAATAAAACTGTACAGCGGTGAAATCCCGCTGTTCAGCCACTACCAGATTGAGTCGCAAATTGAATCCGCTTTCCAGCGTGAAGTACGTCTGCCTTCCGGTGGTTCTATCGTTATCGATACTACTGAAGCACTAACGGCGATTGATATTAACTCCGCACGCGCGACTCGTGGCAGTGATATAGAAGATACTGCGTTCAATACCAACCTTGAAGCTGCCGATGAAATTGCCCGCCAATTACGTTTACGTGACCTCGGTGGCCTGATCGTTATCGATTTTATCGATATGACACCGGTGCGCCATCAGCGTGAGGTTGAAAATCGCCTGCGTGATGCCGTGCGCCAGGATCGCGCTCGCATCCAGATTGGCCGTATATCTCGCTTCGGTTTACTGGAAATGTCCCGCCAGCGTCTCAGCCCATCACTCGGTGAGTCAAGCCACCATGTATGTCCGCGCTGTAGCGGTACGGGTACCGTTCGTGACAACGAATCACTGTCACTTTCCATTCTGCGTCTGATTGAAGAAGAGGCGCTGAAAGAGAATACTCACGAAGTTCACGCGATTGTACCGGTACAAATTGCCTCGTATCTGCTGAACGAAAAACGTGAATCCGTAAACGCTATTGAGAAACGTGAAGGCGGTGTACGTGCAGTGATCGTGCCTAATGATCAAATGCAAACACCACACTATTCAGTCCTTCGGGTGCGTAAAGGTGAGGAAGTTCCTTCCCTGAGTTACCTGTTGCCACAACTGCATGAAGCAGAAATGGCGCAACCGCCGGAAGAAACTACCATTGAGCGTAAGCGCCCAGAACAACCCGCATTGGCAACTTTCTCTCTGCCATCTGAAGTTCCAGTGGAAACCGTACCGGTTGCCAGTACTAAATCCACTGCCGCATCGCAAGCCACGATGGTATCAACCGCTGAACAGCCCGGTTTCCTTAGCCGCCTGATGAATGGCCTAAAAGGCATTTTCAGCGCATCAACGGAAGCAGAAGTTAAGCCGGTTGCAATTGAAAAAACCGAAACCAGCGAAACACGCCATAATGATCGCCGCAATCCTCGCCGCCAAAATAATGGCCGCAAAGGCAGGGGCGAGCGTACACCGCGTGAGGGTCGTGATAACAGCACTCAAGACAGCAATTCTCGTGGCAACCGCGACACTGCAAACCATGAGGGTCGTGAAGACCTGCGCCGTAATAGACGCCCGACTCAAGAGGCACCACAAGCACAGAGTGACCAGGTTGAAACTGATAATGCACCGCAACCGCAACGCCGTCAGCGTCGTCGCCCAGATGATAAACGTCAGACACCATTGGAAGTCAAAACTGAATCCGCTGCGATCAGGGCTGTAGAGGGTGCACAACCTGAACAAGAAGAACCGCAGCAAGTTACACAGCGTCGTCAGCGTCGCCAACTGAATCAAAAAGTTCGGATTCCATTTGCCAATGACGATTTGCATATTCCGGAAAATAAAACGCCAGAAAGTAGCGTCAGCACATCGGTTGCCGATATAGCTTCACCCGTCGTCGTACTGGAAGAAGTAAAATTATTATCACAACCAACGGTTGAAGCCGATGAAGACGGTGCAAACGATCGTAATGCCAATAATGAAAATGGCATGCCGCGTCGTTCACGTCGTTCGCCGCGCCACCTGCGGGTCAGTGGTCAGCGTCGCCGCCGTTATCGTGACGAGCGTTACCCGACACAGTCCGCGATGCCTTTGGTCGGTGCTTTCGCCTCACCAGAAATGGCATCGGGTAAAGTGTGGGTTCGCTATCCGGTCGCTCAGCCAATTGAGCAGCAAGCATTCGTGGCAAATCCGGTTGAAGAACAATGGGTAGAACAGCTAGCTGAAAGACAAGTGTCTGTTGAACAACCAACAGAAGTTACAGCAATAAAGGCTCCGATCATTACAGCCGTTGTTGAAACCGTTGCCCCGACGCCTGCACCACAACACAAACCGAGTGGTTCGTCATCTTCAGCGGCAGCGGTTCCAGGCCGATCGCCTGTTGCTGCGGTTGAAACTGTGGCCGTTGTTGACGAAACTATTATTTACGAAACCATTGTTGACAAACCCATTGTTGAAGATGCTGTTACCGAAGACACCGTCACAGCAGAGCCTGTCGTGTACCTTGCGCCGGTTACAGTAGCAACCCAACAACCGGTTATTGCGCAACCGGAAGATGTGCTGCTTAAACACGCTGCCTCAGCTCCAATGACTAAAGCACCAGCCCCTGATTATCCACCGCAAGCACCAATAAAGGGTGATTGGGAACGCCCATCCTTTGATTTTGCAGGCAAAGGTTCTGCGGGTGGTCATGCTGCTGCAACGCAGGCAACAGCTCCTGCAACAAAACCGCAGTCGGTTGAGTAATCGCGCCGTAAGCTGTTAAGACAAAAACCGTCTGATTGAAATGAACCCCGAAAGTTGGGCACCCAACGAGTAGGGGTTTTACCTTTTAATCAGCAGAAGAAAATACCCAACTATTTGATATTGACCATGGCACAATTCACCTTTGACAAAATGCGTGAAAGCCAGTGGAGATAATGGATTCACAATCCTGGCAAACCTTATTCTGCTGCGTTCAACAAGGCGGTATTGCTCTAAATAGGGGGGCGCACATCTTCGGGATTCTTAACCGGTGGCTCCCCCCTGAGCAATTAAATTTTAAAGATGGTGACCCTTTTCGCCATAACTATTCTGTTGGTTTAGCGTAGTAGTCAAAATATACAGGAGAAGTCAGCGTCGCAGTAACTCTGTCATTCACTTTGCGGATCAGCAAATTAATTTCGCAGCGTAAAGTACTCTTCGGCCCCATTTCCTGCAAAACTGATTTAGCATCATCGATATTGCCATCCTCGTCCCTCTTGATTTCCGACTTAAACTTAATGACCTGTTCATTGGTTGCGCGGAGATAAATATCACCGTTCTTTTCGGTTGACAGATCGAACTTCGTCAAGGGCCGACGCTTACTAGCGCTATCACCAATAAAGTTAAGGTTATGTACATCCATCAGAGTGGTCCAAACACCGCCAAAGAGCCCCTGATGAGCAAAGTAGCTGGCCAGGGGTGGCAGTTTGTTGATGTCGTTAAAATGCGCATCATCACCACGGTTGCGGCTGATCTGCTGGCCATCAACGGTATAAGTGGAACGTTCAAAATCATCTCGGAGCTGTTTATCCAACTGACCCTCGACAATTTTTTTAGCTTGTTGCGTAAGGAAACTTAGCGTTTCCTTTGGCTGTTCGAAGGTTAAGTGCTCCCACTTACGGCCGTCTTCACCTAGTTTTTTCGGGTCTATCTCAATACCATTGCGCTCCCGCTGGAAGGTGACAAATGCATCAACAAATTCTGGATCGCTGTCGGCAAAATCTCCTGCCCATTCTGTCTCAATATTGCGTGAACGCCAGGACTGAAGGCTTCGTGAGCTGGTAGTGCTGCCACTAACCTGCTGATCAACCTCAGTTAATATCGCATCGAACAAATACGGCACACGGAGCAGATTGCCGAGCATCTTTTGGTTTTTTTCATTTTCATTTTCATTTTTATTTATATTTTTACTTGTCTCAGCAACCTCCAGAAGCTCTGTGATGGCCATACTGGCTCCGCACAAGAACAGAGAGGAAAGCGCCTTGCCGGTCTCGCTATTGAGCAAAATTTGCCGCAAATTGGCTTTATCGTCCGCTGACAGAGGTTTCAACGATTCGGCTACAACACTCTTGGTATAATTCTGGAAATCATCCGCTCCCCGATCTTTTGTCTCCACACCGAGATCAAACTGAGCACGCAGGTTGATGCTTTTAGCATAACTGTCAAGCACTTCCAGCACGTCCTTGTATTTGTCGTTCCTCAAGATAGGATTCAGTGCATTAAAATGGGTCTGGCAAGTTGAAGGTAACGCCTTTATTCTCTCAAGCACAGAAGTGGCAATACCCCTGATTGTCTCGCGCGATAGCGTAGTTTGTTCTAGCATCGTCTTCTCTTTAACGGCCTCATGTAGCATAGTCGTCAACTGCTGGTACGGAATCTTCTTATCCAGCCATCCCCTGTGATTACCCTCCGCCAGCAGTGCCTTCAGGCCTTTCAACTCTTTCAACTCTTTCAACTCTTTCAACTCTTTCAACTCGTTCAACTCGTTCAACTCTTTCACTTCGACCATTTCAGGAGCACGTACAAAATCGTCAACTTGGTTAGTATTAAAAGCTAATAACTCTTTAGATATTTCCTCTGCCTGCTTGACCAACCGCTGAATAACCCGCCCCTTCAATGGCTTATCACTGATCTTCACATCGAGTAGATCGACAATATTACTGCCATATTCTTTTTGCATCTCAGCAAGAAACTGCCTGGTCGTCTCTTTATTAGCTTCGCACATAC
>JBEGTQ010000073.1:0-10011 GCA_041179305.1 Pseudomonadota bacterium
TTGCCGAAAATTCGCAGTAACATCAAGAACAGGTTGATGAAGTCAAGATACAGAGTCAATGCACCCACAATAGAATACTTGCGGAAGCTATCTTTATCATTGGCATCCAACTGTGAACCCATGTTTTTCAACTTCTGGGTATCATAAGCTGTCAAGCCGACAAACACCAACACACCGATATAGGTCACAGCCCACATTAATGCTGTACTTTTCAGCCAGATATTAACGATGGATGCCAGAACAATACCAATCAGCCCCATGAACAGCATGCTACCCATACCACTTAAATCACGCTTGGTAGTGTAACCATAGAAGCTCATGGCACCAAACATGCCGGCAGCTATCAAGAAGGTGCTGGCGATAGAAGAGCTGGTGTACATGATGAAAATGCTGGATATCGTTAAGCCAGTTAATGCTGAATAGAGCATAAACAACGAGGTTGCCATTGAACCGCTCAAGCGGTTAACCATGCCAGAAATAACAAATACCAGACCTAACTGAACAATAATTAGCCCGAAAAAGGTGATCTGGCTGGAGAAGATAAGGTTGAGTATCGCAGGAGTGTTCGCTGCGTACCAGGCGACAACCGCCGTTAACAACAGACCACAGGTCATCCAGCCGTATACCTGCGCCATATATGCCTGAATGCCTGAGCTGGCACGTTCGACAATTGAACCATTAGAGCGTGGATAGCGATCCATGGTAGTTACCTTATGCATATTAATAATGATACGAGCCATCAACTGACAGCCCACCGACTCTTTCAGAGTATCACAGAAGTACAGTAAGCAAGGCAGTGAAAATAGAGCGTTGGTGGTGATCTTTACATTGATTTACGCTCTATTTACCAGCGCCTGACCGCCTGATGATCACTGTCGCGTGATTCAACCCATCGTTCGCCGTCCATTGTGGCTTCACGTTTCCAAAATGGCACCTTTGTTTTCAGGTGATCCATCATAAATTCAGCCGCATCAAACGCCATACTGCGGTGAGCACTGGTCACACCGACAAATACAATTTCATCGCCTGGGTACAGCGGCCCCACCCGATGGATCACGCTGACCCGCTGCAATGGCCAGCGACGTCGTGCTTCATCAATAATCTCAACCAGCGCCTTTTCTGTCATACCGGGATAGTGCTCAAGCGTCAGCACACTGACGCTGTCACCCAGATTGTGATTGCGAACTTTACCGGTAAAAGTGACCACCGCGCCATCGTCATCACACTGTGACAACCAGTGATATTCATCACCAATACTGAAGGTTTCAGTACCAACGCGGATACGGGTATTGCCCATACTCATCCCCCAGTGACCGGCGGGAAGAACGCCACTTCATCGCCAGCGACCAGTGGGTGTTGGGTATTCACTAGCGACTGATTCACCGCCGTCAGCAACGTGCCCTCTTCAAGTGCCAATTGCCAGCGCTTACCACGTTGGCACAAGGATTGGCGCAATGCTTCAACGGTGGGGAACTCCGCCGCCAGTTGTAAGCGGTCGGTTTCTACCAGTTCACGAACCTGAGCAAAAAATAGTATGTTAATCATGGAGTCACCTTGAAATAATCGGATTTCCCACCACTTTTAGTCAGCAGACGTACCGAGCCAATTATCATGTCTTTTTGTACCGCTTTGCACATGTCATAAATCGTCAGTGCCGCAACCGACGCGGCAGTTAACGCTTCCATCTCCACACCAGTTTTACCGGTCAGACGGCAGCAAGTCTCAATGCGCACCCGATTGTACTCCGGCTGTGCTTCCAGTTGAACGTCTACCTTAGCCAGCAGTAATGGGTGACACAGCGGGATCAATTCCCAGGTTTTTTTGGCCGCCTGAATCCCGGCGATTCGCGCGGTGGCAAAGACATCACCTTTGTGATGGCTACCGTCAATAATCATCGCCAGTGTCGCGGCCTGCATTGCAACAAAAGCCTCTGCACGCGCTTCACGTACTGTTTCAGCTTTAGCCGAAACATCCACCATATGAGCTTCGCCAGCGGCGTTAATATGAGTCAGTTGAGTCATTTCGGTAATACCCTTCTAAGATCTCATTACCGGCATGCTGGCTACGAACGCCGCCGCATCAGCCGCCAATAAACGATAAGTTCTGCGTGATACCACTGTTACCCTGATGCAAAAAATGCGTCTGTTTTTTGGTCTGTAAGGCACGTTGAATTCGCGCCATCAGCTCATCTTGCTGGCTGTCGTTGCCCAGCAAATCACGTAATGTAATGCCTTGCTCACCAAACAGGCACAGGTGCAGATTGCCCAGCGCGGATACCCGCAGGCGATTACAACTGGCACAGAAGTCTTTCTCATAAGGCATGATCAGCCCAACTTCACCCTGATAGTCTGAATGATACAATACCTGAGCCGGGCCATCACTACGTGCTCGCTCTTTCTGTTGCCAGCCTTGCTTGAGTAATTGTTGGCGAATAATGTCACCCGAAACATGATGCTTGCGGAACAGCTTACCGCCTTCACCTGTTTCCATCAGTTCGATAAAACGCAATTGAATAGGGCGGGATTTGATCCAGCAGAGGAAAGCATCCAGATTGCGATCATTGACATCACGCATCAGTACCGCATTGATTTTAATTTTGTCAAAACCGGCATCAAAAGCCGCATCAATACCTTGCATCACCTGATGAAATTTGTTCTGCCCGGTAATGGCATGAAACTGACGAGGATCAAGGCTATCAACGCTAACGTTAATGGCGGTCAGCCCCGCGTCGCGCCATTGCGCTGCGTCACGAGCCAAACGGTAACCATTGGTGGTGACTGCCAGTGTGCGGATAGCGGGATTTTGCCGGACAGTGGCAATAATATCGGTGAAATCGCGCCGCATGGAGGGCTCGCCACCGGTCAGGCGGATTTTTTCCGTCCCTAGCAGGGCAAAAGCGCGGCTGACACGGCTTATTTCGTCAAGGCTCAGAAAGTTTTTTAATCCATCGGGGCGATAACCATCTGGCAGGCAATAGGTACAACGAAAATTGCATACATCGGTTACCGATAAGCGCAAATAATAAAATTTGCGCGCAAATGCATCAGTGAGTTGTACCATAACACCTTTCCAAATACGGGAGATGCGGGTATTTCCACCTCGCACCCTGGTGGCTAAGGCCACAGCCAGAACATCATATTGTTCGTGATAGAGAAACAACGTAGACACAGAGGCCAGGAGTCTATATTCAGCGGCAGTTTATGAATTGCCCGCCGAATCATGGTGTAAAAAAGTGAGACATTTAACGACAAAAATGGCTAAAAAACCCACCACTCGCTGAGATTCTAACGCTAAAGCGTCTGGATAGCCAATCGCTATTTTACGTTATATATATTTATATACAGCGAGTTATACAACTAACATCATGGTGGCCAGCTTCATTTAATCAAGTGCTAATATTTTGTTTTACATCCCAGTGATGAGAGCTTTTATCGCGTTTCTCGCCTAAATCCGTTAACTTATGCAGCAATTTCACCATTAGCTACGCTAATTAGCGCTGAGCAACAATGTACAGGTAGCAAAAATATGCGAAATCGCACATTAGCGGATCTCGACCGGGTGGTTGCTTTAGGTGGAGGCCATGGTCTGGGGCGAGTGATGTCATCGCTCTCATCATTAGGTTCACGTCTGACAGGTATCGTGACCAGCACCGATAATGGCGGTTCTACTGGCCGTATTCGTCGATCAGAAGGAGGGATTGCCTGGGGGGATACACGTAATTGCCTCAATCAACTGATCACCGAGCCAAGTGTTGCCTCCGCCATGTTCGAATACCGCTTTGGCGGTAATGGTGAGCTGGCGGGGCATAATCTGGGGAACTTGATGCTCAAAGCGCTGGACCATCTGAGTATCCGCCCGATTGAAGCCATCAATTTAGTACGAAGTTTGCTAAAAGTTGACGCCTGGTTGATCCCGATGTCAGAACAACCAGTCGATCTGTTGGCTATCGATAATGAAGGGCACCCTGTCTACGGCGAAGTGAATATCGACCAACTGACCCATATGCCACAAGAAATGCTGCTATCACCTCATGTACATGCTACAGGGGAAGCGGTTGAAGCTATCAGCCAGGCTGATGTGATTTTAATCGGGCCAGGCAGTTTTCTAACCAGCCTGATACCGTTGCTACTGCTTGATGATTTAACCCAAGCCCTAAGGCGCAGCTCTGCCAGCATGATTTATATTGATAATCTGGGGCGCGAACTGAGTGTGGCGGCCGCTACGTTATCGTTGCAAAACAAGCTGGAGATCATGGAAAGCAAGATTGGCCGCAAAATAATTGATGCATCAATTGTTAGCCCACAAATTGATATCGGTGGTGTAAAAGACCGAATCATTGTCCAGCAACCGTTAGAAGCTAAAGATATTCCCTATCGCCATGACCGCGAGTTGCTGCGTCAGGCGCTGGAAACGACTTTGCAAAAATTGGGGAACGCAGGCTCTGCATGAGTTGGATCTGTATTTATGTTACTCGCTATCACTGAATATGGGAATAATGGCATCCAACACTCGATGCTGATAATTCACCCTGCTAGTGTGTATTGGCAATGTATATAATCGCGTCAATGGCTCATCGGCCAATACTTCACAGCTAGAGCCATAGATATACTCACCTTCAGGGTAAAGCAACAAGGTATTATCTGCGATATGCTGTGCATGTTGTGGTGAGTGAGTAGTAAAGAGTACTGTTATACCGTCTTGTACTGATAACTCTCTTAACGTACCCAGCACACGATCTTGATTTGATAAATCCAACGCAGAGGCTGGCTCATCCAAAATCAGAATTTGTGGCTCGCTGGCAAGTGCTCGAGCAATGCAAACTAGCTGGCGCTCCCCTCCACTTAGCTGATCGAAAGGCTTCTCTGCCAGTGGTAGTAACCCCATATATTCTAAACAGTTTTCGGTTATATGACGATCCGTTGTAGTAGGTGAATTATACCAACGCATATGGCGTACTCGCCCTAACATGACCATTGTCCGCACAGTATAAGAGAACGTTGTACCCTCCTGTTGCGGAACATAGGCTGCTGCTGCTGACAAGTGCGTAGTCCCTTGAGTGGGCGAAATAAGCCCCAGAATCAAACGTAATAATGTCGTTTTTCCACGCCCATTAGTCCCCATAATCGCGGCAACCTGCCCTTTACTGAGATGAAATGACAGATTACTAAATAAGATTTTATCCCCTTGGGACAGACTTAACCCACTAACATTAATCACGATTTATCTCCTTCTTCTGGTTTTTTCGTAGTAACCAGATGAACACCGGTGCACCAATCAATGCGGTAAGGACACCTAAAGGAATTTCAGCGCTGGTTGCACTACGAGCCAAGGTATCGACGATAATCATATAAATGGCACCAAATACTGCAGCGGCCGGAAGCAGCTTCCCGTGATCTGACCCCACCGCTATCCGTGCGATATGGGGAACAACTAATCCAACCCAACCAATAGTGCCAGCCACAGCAACGGTGGCGGCCGTAATTAATGTTGTCGCAACCAACACTAACCAACGAGTTTTCTCAACTGAAATCCCCAGTGCCGTTGCACTCTCATCACCTAACGATAATACATTGATACGAAAGCGTAATAAAAACAGCAATAAAATCCCTGACAAAATAGGAAAAATAGCTAAAAATAGCTTGTGATAATTAATGGTTGCAAAACTCCCCATTAACCAGAAAACAATCGAGGGTAACGTGCTATTAGGATCTGCAAAATAGGTCAATAAAGAAATTAATGCTGAAAAAAAAGCACTGATCACGACACCTGATAATATCAACATCAAAATCCGAGTACCAGCACCATAACACCCAAGGAAATACACTAATACTATAGCCAATAGACCCCCAATAAATGCCAACGCGGTGGTTAATATCAAGGAGGAAAATAATACAATAGCGATCGCACCTCCCAGTGCTGCACCAGAAGAAACACCAATAATTTGTGGCCCCACCAATGGATTACGGAAAATTCCCTGCAGTGCCGCACCGGCAACTGACAAACCAGCACCGGTCAAAGCAGCAATTAAAATCCGTGGTAAGCGGATAGTAGTGACGACACGCTGTTCGGTCATTGTCCATTGAGGAAATAAATTAAGATCCTCAATTGGAAATATTGACGACAATAAAATAGCGATGACAGTATTGATGCTCAGAGGATAGCGCCCTGAACAAAGTGCAATCAGCGCCACCGTAATCAGAAAAGTAGATGTTATCAGCCAAAATACCGTCATATTCTGACAACACAAACGAAGATATCTCATGACTCGTCCTTGAATAATTCGGTGTAACAGGCTGACAATTTATTAGCATCAGATTGCAATATTTTATTCAGTTCGCGTTGGTTCAAACTGTAGTCATAAAGGAAGGAGTAACGTTCAACGATTTTTGGTTTTAATGAGGAAATGATGTTGTTAGGATAAAAAACATCAGTAAGCCATTGCCAATAGAGCGGTGTTTCCTGACCTGGTGCATCCCAGATAAATCCTCCGTTAGGGATTTTATACACTCTTTTATTTTTTACAGCCGTAACCTCAGCTAATGCCGGGCTGGTATATATATCACTGGGTATTACACCAGTTTCAAAATTACCAATTAAAATAATATCGGGGTCCCAAACAATGATCTGCTCCTGATTAATGGTTCTCGGCCCATTAAAATCCTCAGTGATACTAACCCCTCCGGCACGTCGAATATCCTGATTGGTATGAGACGTTCGACTGATAGTTTGAATTTCTGATAAAAACCGTGAAAGATAGAGCACACGAGGTTTATGCTTATCAGGCCTTAGCGCAGCCTGCAGCTCAACATCCCGTAATACCTTCTGTCGCCAGCGGATGATTTCTTCAGCACGTAACTCACGCCCAATGCTTTTCCCTATCAACGAAATCCATTGTTGCATCTGGGTATCATCTTGATAAGGATATGAAATAATGGCTACACTTAAACCTGCCTGCACGATCGGATCAACAATATCATTACCTAAATGCCCCCATTGCCACACTAAATCAGGTTGAATACTCAGTAATGTTTCGATGTTTGGCATAAAACCATGCCCAACAGTATCACTGGGTAACGATGCTACTGCTGGAAACATTTTTATCAGCATACCTTGTTCGGCAGCTATTTTGGCAAAAGGATGTATACCTGCAAGGCGATCAGAGCCTTTATCAAGACTAACGAGTAATGAAGATGCAGGGATCGGAATAACAACAGCCCGCTTTACCGGGCCGTTCAAATGCACGCTTCGCTGACTCATATCAGTTAATTGAATATCACTACTCGCTAAAACCCTTGGCAGAGATAAAAATATAAACAGACAGAAGAAAGTCATAATAGAATAGATATTATTAATCATAGTGATATTACCGATTATATTAATAGCTACAACTTAGCCTACATGAACGCAAATCACTTTTCGAACGTCAGTAAATTTAAAAGTGATAGGTGAACCCACCATTAATTGACCGTCCCATTCCAGGAAATAATGTATTACTTTTTTTCGATGTCACTTCCCGCCCAGCAATTGATGCAGTCGCGTAACGTTTATTCGTTAAATTATCAAGACTTAAATATGTTGACCAACCATCGGGGTGCCGATAATCAATTTTAAATCCCCAAACAGCAAATTTATCACGAAATTGGATATCATAACGATTGGCATGATCAACCGGCGTACGTACCGGTAACCAATGAAGGTTGGGGCCTAAACGCCAGTATTGCCATTTATATAACAATTCTGCAGAAAATTGTTGGGATGGAATACCTCCCATTCTTTTACCTTGGTATTCGCCCCCCAAAAAACGAAAATCGTTGTACATCCAGGCCAAACGATACTCTATATTCGCATCACTCAGCGGAATATCGCCTTTAAGCCCAGCTTCAATACCCTGATGTAATGTTTTATGACGATAATTGAACGTGCCAGTGGAATTACCCTCTTGATCATAGAATGAAATTAATTCATTTTTCACAATGCTACGATACAGCGTTAAATCCCAGTTTATTATTTTAGATGACAGTTGCCCCTCACCGCCAACTTCCATTGTTACTGCCTTTTGAGGAACTAACGGGTTAATTTTACCATTATTAGAAAGAATCTCCCGGAAACTAGGGGCTTCATGATTCCAGCTAAGATTGGCAAATCCACGAAACTGTGGCTGAGGAGACCAAATAACCCCCCATTTTGGCGTCATGAAAACCCAACTTTGCCTTGATTCCTGACGCCCATCGCGGGGATAGGTATTACGTACCGAATGTGTCCCTTTTACATCGGCATTCAGATACCAGTCTTCATTTGCTTGCCAACCTAACCCTAATACAAGATTTTGATTTTCAGCCAACATAGTGTAACTACCTATCAATTTGCCATCGTGATTCGTCTCACGACGATTTTGCCGCAGGTCACGTGCCATATCCGAACGCTCAACTGACAAACGGGTACGGTAGTTAAGTTCACCACTCGATAAATCTGAATTCCATAAGATACCGTAAGTATTTCCGCTACTCAGCACATACACTGCCGGCGTGACGAAATTGTCGTGAGTATGTTGCGCCCAGAAACCGAGTGCCTGTTGCCAGCCTTGGCCTTGCCATATCGAATAATTGGCAGCCCGAGCTTGTTCTACATTTCGCCGTGGGTCTCTGGCCCATATCAAGGGATAGATAGAGGTGGGATTATTTTTGGCTTCGAATTGAGAAAGTGACCCTGCCACATCAAAGCGAAGATCGGTCCAACTCAACCACGTACGATTGGTAAAATTACCTTGCTCAAAACCTACATTTGTTCTGATTGCATTTCGCTGCGAAGAAGAGTGGTCACGATAGCCACGGAAATGATCGCCGCTAACACTTAAACGCCCATCCCATTGTTCAGTCAGGCCTCCCCCGATTGCGCCATGCCAACCTTGTCGCCCGAAACTGCCATATTCATAGCGTAACCGCCCCAGTTTGTCCCTACCGGTATAGGAAATAAAATCCAATTCCCCGCCCAGAGCGTTACTTACAGGGCTAGTGGCATTGGCTCCACGACGGACGCTGATTATTTTACTTTCACGGGGTTCCAGCAAACTGATATGAAAGCCACCGTCAGCATCATTCAATGGCAGACCATCCTGTAATAAGGTAACACCTCTGGAGAGTGGCGCACTTTGCACGCCTGAGCCACGAATATTTAGACGAGGTTGGTCAGCACCACCAAAAAAGTTCGATACCAACAAGCCAGATTGATGCTTCAGTACATCATCTAATGTTGCCAATCGACCTTCATCTTCTGGAATAATGAGATTACTACCACCCGGTATTAGTGCTAACTTACGTTTTTGTTTAATGATTCCATCGCCATGATAACTCGCGACAACCTCCATGTGATTATGATTTCTTTCTCCATTTTCATCTGCCAAAGAAGAGAAGGCAAATAGCATCATCGATAGTAACAGTATACTTACTGAAGTGATTCCTTTCATATACAAAGTCCATATTAAAAAACCTTAATACAAAATCACATTAAAAAAATAAATAAAAAAACCAATCATTATTGAGATTTTACCATCTCATTCCATTGAAATTAATCATAATAATAAGTTATGTCAATAAATTACACCCCCGAAAAAATTTTGTTTTATTATTTAAATTAAATATACATTGTTTACTTAAATATCATTATAAAATCACCAATAAAAATCATTAAGATAAAAAAGATGAGAGACTGAATTGGCTGTCATATAAAATATAAATAACAAACCGATTTTATATTTTGGTTATACCTGATTAGCCTGTACCCGCAGGCTTAAAAATACAAAATAATCAAGATGAGCCTTCCAGCCAATCTATTTTATTGGCCAGCTTGATTAGCAGTTGTTCAAGGGTAATACCCTGTAACGGATTTTTTGGTAAATGGTCGTTCATCATTTGCCTTTTTTATCGTTGAAAGCTGTTTTATTGTTATTAAGCTAGCGGGTAACCCTAATTTTAGCGGCACACCTTACGGGGGATCGAAGTGTGCCGCAACATA
>JBEGTQ010000074.1:0-33870 GCA_041179305.1 Pseudomonadota bacterium
TGTTTTTTCACCGGGGCTGTTTGCTTACAAAACGGACATTTTACATCAACCTTAGCCATCAGAATCCCTTTGATAAAAACGGGGAGTTTATCTGATGATCACCGGATTGAATACGTGACCAGCGCAAGCGGATAATCAGCAGAATTAGCGCTAATATTAATGAGAACCACTGAAACAAAAGTAATTTTATTTATCAACGAAAATTATGCCTAAAGTAATTGGAGCAGCAGGTAGCAAGTAAATTTCGAATCACTTACTGAAGTCAGTGATTCGAGTGAGTAAGCGTAGCGAACTTTAATTGGTACAACCGCACCTGCTATTTCGATTACAAAGCATATTTTGCCCAGATGGGTCTGTAAGCGTCACCAGGTGGATTTATGCGCATCACACAGCTTTCCTCTCAATCAGTTGCGTTCCCTTCTCCTGAGTTGGCACTACGGGAACCTAATGGTTTACTAGCACTGGGGGGGGATTTAGCCGCGCCACGTCTACTGGCGGCTTACCAACGGGGAATTTTCCCTTGGTTTAGCCCGGGAGAGATGATTTTATGGTGGTCACCGGATCCGCGCGCCGTGTTATTCCCAAAAGATTTGCATATTAGCCGTAGCATGCGCCGTTTTCTAAAGCGCTGCCCTTACCATTTTACCCTCAACCATGCGTTTGCTGATGTGATCAGCGCGTGCGCCTCACAACGTGATGAAGGAACGTGGATTGGCGATGACGTGCAACAATCTTATTGCCAGTTACATGCTTTGGGCTACGCTCATTCAGTGGAGGTTTGGTCGAAAAGCGAGCTAATTGGTGGTTTGTATGGTATCGCCATCGGTAAATTGTTTTGTGGCGAATCGATGTTTAGCCGAGCGGACAATGCCTCAAAAAGCGCATTAATGGTTTTTTGTCATCATTTTATCCGTCAGGGTGGAGAACTGATTGACTGTCAGGTCCTCAACGCTCACACTGCGTCGCTGGGCGCGATTGAGATCCCACGCAACTTTTTTATGCGGCAGTTGAGTCAACTCCAGTTTAGTCCACTATCGGCTGAATGCTGGTTACCGCAATCGTTGAATTTTTCATCCACGATACAGTAAAGATCAACCGTTGATAATGTACCCCACATTAGGCTTTATCCCACTTTTACCAGCAAACTATTTTTGCTGAAAGGGTGCGGTGACCGCCAACACTTCTTTACATAATGTGGGTTTTTCGGCATTATCTTGCCGGTTAAAAACTAAGGTAGTTACACCCAGAGGATTCGATGGCCAGAGAAGACGATATTGAAATGCAGGGCACCGTTCTTGATACGCTGCCGAACACCATGTTCCGTGTTGAATTGGAAAACGGGCACGTGGTAACCGCTCATATCTCAGGTAAAATGCGTAAAAACTATATCCGCATCCTGACGGGTGACAAAGTCACTGTAGCGCTGACCCCGTATGACCTGAGCAAAGGCCGCATTATCTTCCGAGCCCGTTAACAGGCTAATCTGTCACCAGTCTATGACTGGCAAACATTGAGGATGTAGCCCCCTCGAGCGCCCTGCCAACGTATGGTAAGGGCGTTTTGTGTTTTACTTTGTTTATCAATGTAGCGCTTCTTACTCAGAGTAAAAAAACAAGAGTGAAACACAAAAATCATGACCCGTGGAAAATAAAAAGGGCAGTAGCTGATTGGCCACCGCCCTTTACTTATTATCTAAATAACGTACTTACTTAATGCACTGCACCTTCAGTTTTACGTTTTTGCGTACTCTGAAATTCATAAGCCAGTTGTTGTTTCTCTTTATCAAGCCCAACAGTAACCGAACCACCATCAACCAGTGAACCGAACAACAACTCATTCGCGAGCGGTTTTTTCAGGTTTTCCTGAATGACTCGCGCCATTGGCCTCGCCCCCATTGCTTTGTCATAACCTTTTTCGGATAACCAATAACGGGCTTCTTCACTGACTTCGAGTGACACACCTTTACCATCCAATTGCGCTTGCAACTCAACAATAAATTTATCGACCACCTGCTGGATGACCGCAGGAGACAAATGATTGAACCAAATAATGTGATCCAGCCGGTTACGGAACTCCGGTGTAAACACTTTTTTGATTTCTTCCAGTGCATCGGTGCTGTTATCCTGCTGTTTGAAACCAATCGAAGTCCGTTGCGTTTCCCGCACACCGGCGTTAGTGGTCATCACTAAAATGACGTTACGGAAATCCGCTTTACGGCCATTGTTATCGGTAAGTGTACCGTTATCCATCACTTGCAATAACAGGTTAAACACATCGGGGTGAGCCTTCTCAATTTCATCCAGTAGCAGTACCGCATGAGGATGTTTTATAACTGCATCTGTTAACAGCCCGCCCTGCTCATAACCAACATAGCCCGGAGGTGCACCAATCAAGCGGCTGACAGTGTGGCGCTCCATATATTCGGACATATCAAAGCGCAGTAGCTCAATATCCAGCGCTTTAGCCAGTTGCACTGTCACTTCCGTTTTACCTACACCGGTCGGCCCGGCAAACAGGAATGAACCAACCGGTTTATAGTCATGGCCTAATCCTGCACGGCTCATTTTGATCGCCTCTGACAGCGCATCGATAGCTTTATCCTGACCGAACACTAACATATTCAGGCGGTTACTTAGATTTTTCAACACATCACGATCATTGGCAGAAACGGTTTTCTCCGGAATACGCGCGATACCAGCGACCACCAACTCAATGTCAGATACATTAACGGTTTTCTTACGTTTGTTGATCGGCATCAGGCGGCTACGCGCACCTGCCTCATCAATCACATCAATAGCTTTATCCGGTAAGTGGCGGTCATTGATGTATTTAACCGACAACTCGACGGCTGCACGGATCGCTTTCGCAGTGTAACGCACGTCATGGTGTGCTTCATATTTCGGTTTCAGGCCGTTAATAATTTGAATTGTTTCTTCCGGTGTTGGTTCAGTAATATCAATCTTCTGGAAACGACGTGCCAGAGCGCGATCTTTTTCAAAAATATTGCTGAACTCTTGATAGGTGGTTGAGCCAATAACCCGAATTTTGCCGCTGGACAGCAGCGGTTTTATCAGGTTAGCGGCGTCGACTTGCCCACCTGAAGCCGCACCCGCGCCAATAATAGTGTGAATTTCATCGATAAACAGAATGCTGTGTTTGTCGTTTTCCAACTGTTTCAGTAGCACCTTGAAGCGCTTTTCAAAATCACCACGGTATTTGGTTCCGGCCAGTAGCGAACCGATATCCAGTGAGTATAATGTACATTCGGACATCACCTCAGGAACGTCGCCCTGCACAATACGCCAGGCAAGCCCTTCGGCGATAGCCGTTTTACCGACGCCGGATTCGCCAACCAGCAGTGGGTTGTTTTTACGCCGGCGACACAGAACCTGAATAGTGCGCTCCAGCTCTTTATCGCGGCCAATTAGAGGATCAATGCCACCAACACGAGCCAGTTGGTTCAGATTGGTGGTGAAGTTTTCCATACGGTCTTCTCCTCCTGCCTGCTCTTCATTCACCGGATTTTCTGCACCCGGTGGCTGATCCGGTTCGTCCTTACGGGCGCCGTGTGAAATAAAGTTCACGACATCTAACCGGCTGACATCATGCTTACGCAGCAGGTAAGCCGCCTGAGATTCTTGTTCACTGAAGATGGCAACCAATACATTTGCTCCTGAGACTTCGTTACGCCCCGAGGATTGAACGTGGAAAACTGCTCGTTGCAACACGCGCTGGAAACTGAGTGTAGGCTGAGTGTCACGTTCTTCGTCACTGGCAGGTAATGTCGGCGTGGTTTGTTCGATAAAAGCCTCCAGTTCCTTACGTAGCGCCACCAGGTCAACAGTACACGCCTCTAGCGCTTCCCGCGCTGCTGGGTTGCTCAACAATGCCAGAAATAAGTGCTCCACGGTCATAAACTCGTGTCTGTATTCACGCGCTCTGGCAAAAGCCATGTTGAGACTGAGTTCAAGTTCTTGATTGAGCAT
Source organism: Pseudomonadota bacterium (assembly GCA_041179305.1). Taxonomy (GTDB): domain Bacteria; phylum Pseudomonadota; class Gammaproteobacteria; order Enterobacterales; family Enterobacteriaceae; genus Yersinia. The sequence goes on from JBEGTQ010000074.1 coordinate 3,987, forward strand.
AGGCATCTCCCAATAATTGCCTTAATCAGGCTTTTTCCAGCGTACAAAGCAATGGATGCTCGTTCTCTCTGGCGTATTGATTTACATGTGCGACTTTTGTCTCCGCCACTTCGGCAGTAAAAACACCACAAATCGCCTTTCCTTGATAATGCACATTGAGCATCAATTGTATTGCACGTTCAATATCATAAGAAAAGAACTTTTGCAGAACGTCAATCACAAATTCCATTGGTGTATAATCGTCGTTGTTTAATATAACTTTATACATAGACGGCGGTTTGAGCGCCTCTTTATGCTTATCTTTGACTAAATGTTCAAAATTCAGCCAATCGTTGTGGTTACTCATTGCCTGCCCGTTGCTTTGCTGAACCACTGAGGAGCAATACATCACTCCGGTTATATACCCGTCACCTTTCAAGACACAGGTGTGTCGACTGCACTCGCTACTCAGCCCATCCCAAGGCCTTGCCCCTGCGAGGCCACTTCAAGCAGCGTTCAAATCTGCTCCGGCAGATTTTTCACCCGAATCACTCACCGATGTAAGCTTATCGGGATTTTCTCGTTTGCCGCCTTCCTGCACCTTAAATCCTGGTTGGGTATAAGACCATTTGATGCAGATATCCATTATCATTTTAACATCACTTATGCCATAACGTCGCCAGAGAAAAAAGTAGAGGTAACAGCATCAACAATGGCAAAATTGTAACCAAATAAACGCAATAGCGTTAGCTACATCAAACTTTGAAGAACTCCCTCTGCCAAACAAAAGCTGTCCCCTTGACGTTAATACCATTTCTACTAAAGTGTATTCTCGTAATTAGTTGCATTTTTAACCAAATCGCGCTCACTTTAACCAGTGGTTGCCTCATCGAAAACCAGAGTAACCTTGTGAGGGACGTAGAAGTATGGAAACGGGTACTGTTAAATGGTTCAATAATGTCAAAGGGTTTGGCTTTATTTGCCCTGAGGGCGGTGGCGAAGATATTTTCGCTCACTATTCAACTATCCAGATGGATGGATACCGAACATTGAAAGCGGGGCAAACGGTTAGCTTTGATGTTCATCAAGGGCCAAAAGGGAACCACGCCAGCCTGATTGTCCCACTTGGATTGGACGTGATATCACCTGAAGCCCTACCACTGCAACTCACTGCTTTGGCCTGAGACTATGCACTTGTCCGCCCGGTTATCAAGGGCAGAGCACTATCGCAGGTATTCTGACGTCAAAATATTTTTCAGGCAGCTAATAGCAATCCAACGTTGATTCTATTTCAAAGTGCCAACCCATTGATGATAGCTGGTGTTTTTCTTTTCAATATACCTTTCGTACTTGAATCCGCAGAATCGTTAGCTGCATTCACGCACCCGAATCACTTACAGTTGTCAGCCCATTGGCACTAATGAGCCTCATTTTTGAGGCTCACCCTACGGGTTAGTATAAATACTGTTCCTATCGGTTTCCGCCCCCTTTACTCACGGGCCAGAGCATCAATCGGGTTAAGCCGCGCCGCGCTACGAGCAGGCAGATACCCGAACACCACACCAATCACGGTTGAGCACAAGAACGCACTCAATAATGCAAGTGGTGGAAAAGCAATTTGCCAGTTTGGTAAGAACATTTCCACAATCAAGCCGATGGCGAAAGACAAGCTGATTCCAAGCGCCCCACCCACCAGACAGACCAGAATCGCCTCAATTAGAAATTGCTGCATAACATCACTGGAACGCGCACCGACTGCCATACGGATTCCTATTTCACGGGTACGTTCGGTTACCGATACCAGCATGATATTCATAACACCAATCCCTCCGACTACCAGCGAGATCACTGCCACCAATGTTAGAAACAGTTGCATGGTGCGGGTGGTTTTTTCGGCAGTTTGTAGCAAGCTATCCATATTATATGTGAATATGTCTTTCTTACCGTGGCGCATAGTTAATAACCGAAGCAACTGCTGTTCAGCTTCTTTACTGCTATAACCTTCTTTGATCCGAATAGTGATGGAATCAAAGTAGGAACGCCCCATCAAACGGCTGGCCATCGTGCTGTAAGGCACCCATACTCGCAGCGCTTTACTGCTGGCAAACATAGATTGTTTCTCTTCTACAACTCCCACGACAGTTGCAGGCATATTGCCAATCAGTATCACCTGCCCGATCACATCCTTTATATTAGGGAATAGACGACGCTGGCTATTACGGTCAATCACCACTGCCTGCGATTGCTGTTGAACTTGCTCGCGGGTGATGGCGATCCCCTGTTCAAGCTTCATTCCGTAGACTTTAAAATACTGTTCGCTGACACCCGATACACTGCCTGCCACATCAATATTGCTATGGCGCAGCCTCACAGTGCTGGTAATAGAAGGGGAAACTGCGCTGACGTAAGACTGAGCCTGCAAAGCTGCCATGTCGTCATAGACCAAAGCCTGACGGGTGCTGGGATCATCGTCGCCAAAATCTTTACCCGGATAAATATCGATCGTATTAGTACCAATCGCACGAATATCCGCCAGAACAAGCTGTTTAGCTGCATCACCTACCACCAGGATGGAAACCACTGAGGCGATACCAATAATGATCCCCAACATGGTCAGAGCAGTGCGCATTTTATTCGCCGACATTGCGCGCCAAGCCATTAATAACGCCTCGCGAAAACGGCCGGCTAATTGCTGCCATGAGGGGGAGGACGGTGTCAGGCTCATTGGTTCAGACGTCACGACGGTTGGCACCGTCTTCGAACCGGAATCCGCCATAATGCGGCCATCTTTTATTTCGATTATCCGTTCAGCCTGCGCGGCAACATTGGGATCATGGGTAACGATAATTACCGTGTGCCCCTGCTGCTGTAATTGTTTGAGAATAGCCATCACCTCAACGCTGGAGTGACTATCCAATGCTCCTGTAGGCTCATCGGCCAAAATCACCTGACCGCCATTCATCAAGGCTCTGGCAATACTGACACGTTGCTGCTGACCACCGGATAGCTGGTTGGGCCGATAACTCACCCGTTCACCTAACCCCAGGCGGGTTAACAGCATGTTTGCCCGCTCACGGCGCTCGTGCTTGCCTAAGCCAGCATAAACCGCTGGCACTTCCACATTGTGGGCAGCACTGAGATGAGGCAGCAAATGATAGCGCTGAAAAATAAAACCAAAATGCTCACGGCGCAGAGCAGCCAATGCATCATTATCCAGCGCTGCGACATCTTGCCCGGCAACACGGTAAACACCCACACTGGGTTTATCCAAACACCCCAGAATGTTCATTAGCGTCGATTTACCCGAACCGGAGGCACCGATAATGGCCACCAACTCACCGGCATTAATCGTCAGCGAGACATCCTGCAACACATCAACGGTTTCTTCGCCGGACTGATAGCTACGACGGATGCCTTTTAATTCAAGCAATGCCGTCATTACGCATCCTCCGTACCACCGCGACTGACGATGACTTTTTCACCGACTTTCAGGCCGGAAATTACCTGAACATCAACATTATTACGGATACCAATCGTGACTTTGCGTTTCTCTTCTTTGCCGCCGCTCAACACCATCACCTGATAGCGCTTGGTGTCCAGCGCCTCGCCTAATGCAGATAACGGGATCGCCAGCGCCTGCTTAACTTCAGTCAGTTGAATTGACACCTGCGCAGTCATTTGCAACCGTAATAATCTGTCAGGATTTGGCACTTCAAAACGGGCTGAATAGAAAATAGCATCATTCACTTTTTCCGGTGTCGGCTGAATATCTTTCAACACACCATCAAAGCGTTTAGTGGGGTCACCCAATACCGTGAATGACGCTTTCATCCCCGGTTTCAGGTGAATAACATCCGCTTCCGAAACCTGTGCATTTACCAACATAGTGCTCATATCAGCCAATGTGAGAATATTTGGCGCCTGTTGCGCTGCAATCACAGTTTGGCCTTGCAAAGTGGTAATTTGCACTACATCACCGTCCATCGGCGCGGAAATTTGGGTATAATCCAGATTGATTTTGGCCGTGTCCAGACTGGCTTTGGTTTTATTGATTTGCGCTTTAATCGTCTCAACCTGAGCATTTTTCACCGCAAGCGCGGTACTGGCTTTATCCAGTTCTTCACGTGAAACGGCCTGCAATTTCGCCAGTTCCTGCTGGCGACGCAGTGTAACCGCTGCCAATTGCGCTTCGGCTTTTGTCTGCGCCAACTGAGCGTTCAAATCCTGTAATGTCGCTTCCACTTCTTTAATTTGGTTCTGTGCAGATTGCGGATCGATCATCGCCAGCAATTGCCCCTGCTTAACCTGATCACCGATCTTTACATACAGTTTTTCCAGTTGGCCGCTGACTTGTGCTCCCACATCAACTTTCCGCACCGCATCCAGTTTACCGGTTGCCAGTACATTTTGTTGCAAGTCACGCTTAGCAACGTTGACTGTCTGGTATTGAACCGGTTTGGGTGCCATCTCGTGCCTGACAATAAAAAAAGCGGCAATAATCAATACGGCAATGACGATAAACCATCGACGGTGGCTTCTACTGAATTGCATCAAAACAGTTACCTTCCTTATTATTCGCAAGTTTGTCAAACAACTAAAAATAACAATTACAACCATTGCCAGAAAAGATATTGGCTAAAAATATCATCGGAAGTGCTCATTTAATTAAACCGACTATCAATAACCGCGTATTACCGACGGAATCTAAGATGCATTGAGACTCCGTTTAGTTCCCGTTTGGTTCAATAGTATTAAGGATAAAAAATATAAGTAATGAAACGAATTTAATCATGCACAACATCAATAGCACGGCATTAATTCCTAATAATCTTAGCCGTTGGGGGTTGATTACCTTACTTTTCAAAGGTCATCAAGCCTTGGGCGGTTCATGGCAAGAATTACAGTTTAGGCTTAAATTTTTAGCCCGCACGCTCATCAGCCCCAAACTAACGCTTAATTTTCTTGGCACATTGGCAAAGCAACCGTTTCTAAACAAAATGTTACGGGCACAACCCGATTTACCTTGTAAATTGCATCGCCCCTATCTGGCGAATACTTTCAATAATCGGCAAAAACTCAGTATATTACAAGACCATTTTCAGCTAATAAATCAATGCATACCCGAGTCGTTACGTCAGGGTTATTTGCACCATTCACCTTACAAATTGACTGAAATTATCGGTAAGAATGAAGAAAAATATTTCCTTTATCTGTGCGTTATTCCAAAACTCAATAAAGAGGGCGAAATTACGCTAATGCTGACTAATGAGCAACAACAAACTCTGGCACTGCTCGCTTTCAGTCTATTTTATTACCAACAACAAAAAACTTTTTTTATCGGTGGGTTACAGGGGGCGAACAATGAAACTCCCCATAGCGAAATTCATACCAGCACCAAAGCTTGCCACGGCCTGTTCCCAAAACGCTTAGTATTAGAAGCGGCCTGCAATTTGGCCGAATTGATGGGAATTACTCAAGTTATTGCCGTGGGGAACGCTACTCATATTTATCAAAACTGGCGCTACCGCGCTAAAAAGAAAGATAAATTACATGCAGATTACGATAGCTTCTGGCTTTCACTGGGAGGCAAACCCTGTGCTGAAGGTCACTTCAGCTTACCCAGCAGGATTGCACGTAAACCTATTGAAAGTATTGCGAGTAAAAAACGTGCCGAATACCGTCGCCGTTATCAACTACTTGAGCAACTAGAGAGTGGTCTGGACTCGCATTTCCCGCACCGCCAAACTACAGCAACTACAGCAACTACAGCTAATCTGCCCGCCCTCTAGCCAGCCAGACTACACGAGAAAACATTTTTTTCAACAAGGGAGGGATAGACTCCGCTCCCCGTTCTTTGGCCTGGTTAGTAACCTCAATGGCTAAATCCGGTTTAGATGTGCGATGTATGGCTTTTTCGATCACCCGATGCGGCTGTATTTTCGCCTGTCGTGGGATCATTGAAGTGCGGTGATAAACTTCATCAAAGCCCGCGCGGTATAAAAAATGTTCCATATCCGGTGCGGGTAAAGTGGTGAGGCGATCCCGCTCGTAGTCGCGCCCATTCTCCGCCAAAGTGCGCACTGTGGCGGCATATTTTTTACCCGCATCATCACCATCAGTCAGGACATGCCACTGTATTCCCATTCGGTTGGCAAATTTCAATAACGGGCGCAAACCACTTTGAGCGAACTCAATCACCTTTACCCCTTCTGCTTCAAAATGATAACCACACTGGCGAGCTAATTCATTCAGCAGCCATATTTCTGTCTCTCCTTCTACCAGCAGCCAACAGCGGGCGAAGAAGGCTGAAGGGCGATTGAAGCGAATATGGAATGCGATACGGCGGCTGTCTTCAGAACTCATGCCGCGTGGGCCAATACGGTAGGTGGCAACTTTAGCGGATTCACGCACCAGCCGACAAATGCTCTCAACGGGAATTAACGACACTAATTCACCAGAATTGGTTGTAGTGATACGTTGGAGTGGCAACTGACTGAGTAACCCCCAGGCAACAGACAGCATAATGGGATGTAAACGAGTTTCTGGATCTTCTACCAATAATAGTGGGCGGGCGTGGGGATCCAGACTCAGTGACCCTTTTGCTTGCAATAACGTAGAAAATACCCCAAGCAGAATTAAACGCATACTCCGACTATTAGGTTCGGCCAACATACGGTTGATGTTATCTAACGCTTGCCAGGCCTCACGATCCGGTTGTGGCCAGTAATGGTGGTTACGCAAGCTCGATGATTGCGTTCCAAGCTCCGCAAAGTAGTGCTCCAGCAGTTGACGCATCGCCTCCAGCCCCTGCCGCAGCGCGGAGTTAGTCAGTTTTTGCGGATTATGGACTAATTGGCGGCTGAGTTGTTCTAACTGTTGGTTCAGGGCGGCGCTATCCGGTTTCTGGCTATTTTCAGCAGTCGAACTCCGTAAACGTCGCATAAAACGTGCATCTCGTAAGCGCAGAACCGGATGGATGCGGATAATCGCCCGCGCCAGCTTTTCAATATCATGCAATGCTAACGGCAGCCCTTCTATATCCAGGAAGGTTCGCCAGGTACAAACGGTATCATCATTAGCCAGTTCACCTTCAACCCGATAATAAATACGATGCAGACCATCATCACTTTTGCTCCATAACGGGGCCAACTGCCGATAACGCGGAGCACGCCAATGACCAATCTCTTTCTCGCAGAAAGTAAAAATAATCTGTATATGATGCTCTTTAGCACTCTCATCTCCTGCCGGATAATAAAAATCCTGTGCAGTAAAATGATAAAGCTGAGGTTCGGGGGATAAAAGCAGTGTGAGGGCATCTAATAAACTGGATTTACCCCAAGCATTCTCACCAATTAATACGGTATTATCGTCAAGGCTCAATGAAATACGATTAATGCCGCGAAAACCGACAATATCTACGCGTTCAAGATACATGCTGCGCCTCCGGTGAAAATTTATTCATACCGATACTACAGATAACACTGTTGAGTCAGCAATCATAGTCGATTGTCTTGAAACTTGAGGTAAAAATCCTTAGAGAGCAAACACTGCGGTACCGGGCGAGCGACTTATTTTTTAGCATACTGGCGTCTTTTTTATGTGTTTTTTACGCTAATTTGTTAGCATCATCTACACTTGAGGGCAGAGCTTCGTGACAAAACTATGCTGATCGGTTTACACAATAACACCGTAATCCAATTCTGCGCCGCTGGGCGCAATGTTATAGCGAATACTGACGGTAGCGGGGGCGCAAACTAACGTGTGGTACATTAAGCAATTGGTTGAAACAGCAGCCAGCATCTGGAAAGTGTTGTCGCGCTGTGATGTGAGTTCTTGACAGAACAGCGCTCATGATACCGCAACGGATACTGGTATTGGGTGCCAGTGGCTATATCGGCCAGCATTTGGTCCCGCAGTTACGCCAGCAAGGCCATCATGTCACTGCAACCGCTCGCCGTATTGAGTGGCTGCAAGACCAACGGTGGCCCGATGTCACCTGTCGCTTTGTCGATCTTTATCAGCCCAAAACTCTCAGTGCCGCCTTACAACATATTGATATTGTTTATTATCTGGTGCATGGCATGGGCGACAGCCAGGATCTGATTGAACAGGAACGTATGGCTGTCAACAATATGAAGGCAGCACTCCAGCAAATTGCCATCACCCAATATCCATCGGTAAAACAGATTATTTATCTTGGAGCATTACAGCCAGTCGATAGCAGTTCATCGCATCTGATAGCCCGCAAACTGACTGGCGAACTGCTGCGTCAAAGTGGTATTCCGGTAACGGAGCTGCGAGCCAGTATTATCGTTGGCCCTGGTTCCGCTGCATTTGAAGTGATGCGTGATATGGTTTACAACCTGCCGATCCTGACACCACCCCGCTGGGTACGCTCTAAATCTTCACCGATCGCACTGGAAAACCTGTTGTTTTATCTGACTGAAATACTCAACCATCCAGCGCCAGAGAATCGAATTTTTGATGTTGCCGGGCCGGAGTACATTAGCTATCAAACGATGTTTGAACGGTTTATAGCGATCAGTGGGAAGCGGCGCTGGCTTCTCCCTATTCCACTGCCGACGCGTTTCATCTCGATCTATTTCATCAATCTGATCACCTCAGTGCCGACGACAATTGTCAGTGCCCTGATTGAAGGTTTGAAACACGATTTACCTGCCGATGCTCAGTCGCTACAAACCCTTATTCCACAAACGCTAATCAGCTTTGACGATGCGGTAAAAGAGACGCTGCGCCACGAAGATGAAGTGGTGAATTCCGCTGATTGGGGTTATGACCCTGAGGCGCGGGCACGCTGGCGGCCAGGTTACGGCTTCTATCCAAAACAGGCCGGTTACCAATGCTCTACCACTGCCTCCAGCGAAGCACTGTGGCATGTGGTGCAACAAATTGGTGGTAAAGAAGGTTATTTCTACGGCAATGCGCTGTGGAAAACTCGCGCCTGGATCGACGATATCGTCGGTGGTGGTGTGGTATATGGCCGCCCGAACCGTGAACACCTTAAATTGGGTGACCTGATTGATAGCTGGAAAGTGATTACCATTAAACCACGACGCCAACTGACAATGATGTTTGGCATGAAAGCACCCGGTTTGGGCCGTTTGAGTTTCATCATTAAGGAGTTAGGGAGCTACCGTAGCATAGACGTACGAGCGTGGTGGCATCCGGCCGGTTTCAGCGGATTGCTGTATTGGTTTGTGATGATGCCAGCACATCTGTTTATTTTCCGAGGTATGGCTAAACGTATTGCCACACTGGCGGTACAATATGATCGCGAACGCAACCAACACGCCTGCATCTTGAAGGATGACGAGTGATATAAGTGCTTTCTGATTGCATAAAGCATAATTTCACGGAAGAATGCTACATTATTTGCTGGGCGAATGATTTAAAGCGCTCGCATTCTGGTTTTTGGTGGGAACCGAATTCGTTATGAAGATATTGGTCACTGGCGCAACCAGTGGATTAGGCCGTAATGCCGTTGAATATCTCCGTCGTCAGGATATCAAAGTTATCGCTACCGGTCGTAATCAAGCGATGGGCGCATTATTGACGAAAATGGGCGCTGAATTTGTTCATGCGGATCTGACGAATCTGGTTTCTTCACAAGCAAAAGTCATGTTGGCGAATGTCGACACCTTGTGGCATTGCTCTAGTTTTACCTCACCGTGGGGTACAGAACTGGCCTTTGATCAGGCAAACGTCCGTGCAACCCGCCGCCTTGGGGAATGGGCCGCAGCGTATGGCGTAGAGAATTTTATTCATATTTCCTCTCCGGCTATTTATTTCGATTATCACCACCATCGTAATATTCAGGAAGATTTTCGACCCGCGCGATTTGCCAATGAATTTGCCCGCAGCAAAGCGGCTGGTGAACAAGTCATTCATCAACTGGCGTTATCTAACCCACAAACACATTTCACTATTTTGCGCCCGCAGGGTCTGTTCGGCCCCCATGACAACGTGATGCTACCGCGCCTGATCCAGATGATTAAATATTATGGTACCCTGCTGTTGCCACGCGGCGGTAATGCATTGGTGGATATGACTTATCTGGAAAATGCAGTACATGCCATGTGGCTGGCAACGCAGAACCGGAGTACCCCATCGGGCCGTGCCTATAATATTACCAACCAGCAACCCCGCCCGCTACGCACTATTGTGCAGCACCTGTTGGAAGAGCAGAACATGCCCTGTCGTATTCGCTCAGTACCTTATCCGATTATGGATATCATGGGGCGGGTAATGGAAAAACTAAGTAATAAAGCGGGAAAAGAACCGGTATTGACGCATTATAGCGTGGCTAAGCTCAATTTTGATCTGACGCTCGATACCGGTCGCGCCGAGCAAGAATTAGGTTATCGCCCACTGGTTTCATTAGATGAAGGCATTATCCGCACCGCCCGTTGGCTGAAAGAGCACGGCAAGCTATGTGCTAAGAAAAAAAAGTTCTATTAAGTAAGAATTACATAACTCATTGATTTACTGACTGGCTGCAACTCTGATGGCTTTGGGTATATACTGAAATAACTTTCATGGCAGATTATTGCAGCTAAGGTCATCAGATGAAAAAGAAAAATATTGCCTTCGTTCTCCCTCTCACTATGCTGCTTAGCGCATGTATCAGCACTGTTGAACCGGCTTTTAAGGATATCGGTACACGCAGTGATCCCTGTGTTGAAGGCGGCCCAGATACTGTGGCACAAAAGTTCTATGATTTACGGATTCAACAGATTGGCAGCCTGAATGATCTACCAAATGATAATCTGTCTGCCAAATTCCGCCCTTATCTGAGTCAGGCGCTGTATCAAGATATTCAGACCGCCAGAAAACAGGCCAGCACCGGCGCACCTGGCCAGATGAATAAAACTAAAATGATCAACGGTGATATCTTCACCAGCTTGCGTGAAGGCAGCACCAGTGCCAATGTTGCCAGTGCTTCAACCATTCCCAACACCGATGCGCGTAATATTCCACTGCGTGTCAATCTGACCCATCAGCGCGCTGGCGGTCAGCCAGTGATGTGGCAGGATGAAGTGGTAATGATACGAGAAGGCACTTGTTGGGTCGTTGATGATATCCGCTTTATGGGCGTTTCCGCCCCTGCCAGCAGCCTGCGCCAATTACTTGGCAGCCACTGATCTCGCCAGTAAAGCGCCATAATCCGACGTGCAAATTGTACCGTTTTCATCCCAATAAATCGGCATGCCCATTGCCCTTCAGAATGCAGGCATATTGACTACCGTTACCCACCCCGGTCACTGGTTTAAGTCAGCGGCCGGGGCTTCGTTCCGCCGCCGTCTGATTGCATCTGAGTCTCTACATTAATTTACAAGTCAATTATTAATTTGATTGATTTTTAGCCAAAAAATGAGAATGCTCTGTCAGATTTATTCAGTGCACGACAAATTTCTTTGGTGAGCAGCAATATCGAGATGTTATGCTGATTTTACGCCTTAGTTGTGGTTTTTAATAAATTTTAACTCACAATGATTGCATAAATATGCCGTAAAAGTTACCATTTGCTGCACCACTAGCTATTCAGATTTGGCGCATGAGTATTCAACTTAACGGAATAAATTGTTACTACGGCGTACACCAGGCGCTGTTCGACATCACATTAGACTGTCCGGCAGGCGAAACTTTAGTCTTATTAGGGCCAAGCGGTGCGGGTAAAAGTTCACTGCTGCGCGTGCTTAACTTACTGGAAATGCCCCGTTCAGGTACATTGCAGGTAGCCGGTAATCATTTTGACTTTACTCAGGTTCAGGGGGCGAAAGCGGTTCGCGAATTACGCCAGAACGTGGGAATGGTATTCCAACAATATAATCTTTGGCCACATTTGTCCGTGGTGCAAAATCTGATCGAAGCCCCTTGCCGTGTGTTGGCTCTGTCAAAAAATGATGCGATGGCGCGTGCGCAAAAATTGCTGACTCGTCTGCGTTTGACTGATTTTGCGGATCGTTTTCCTCTGCATCTTTCCGGTGGCCAACAACAGCGTGTGGCGATTGCCCGGGCATTGATGATGGCACCTCAGGTTTTATTGTTTGATGAACCGACCGCCGCACTGGACCCAGAAATTACCGCACAAATCGTCAGTATTATCCGTGAACTGGCCGGTACCGGTATCACGCAGGTCATTGTTACCCATGAGGTTGAAGTCGCCCGTAAGACGGCCAGCCGTGTGGTTTACATGGAAAATGGTCATGTGGTGGAGCAAGGTGACAGCAGTCTCTTTACTCAGCCCACAACCGAAGCTTTTGCCAGTTATCTGTCACATTGATATCTATTTTGGGAATTCGCGATGAAAAAATTAATAATTGCTGCACTTCTCGCCACGGTTAGCTTATCTGTTTCTGCGGCTGAAACTGTCCGTTTTGCTGCTGAAGCGACTTATCCACCCTTTGAATTTATCGATTCCGATAATAAAATGCAGGGCTTCGATATCGATCTGGCCAATGCGCTGTGCAAAGAGATACAAGCAGAATGTACCTTTACCAATCAGGCTTTTGACAGCCTGATCCCAAGCCTGAAATTCAAGCGTTTTGATGCAGTTATCTCCGGTATGGACATCACCCCTGAGCGCTTAAAACAAGTGGCTTTCACCCAACCTTACTATGAAAACTCCGCGCTGTTCATCGCGCAGAAAGGCAAAGTGGCTGATTTGATTGCACTGAAAGGTAAACGTGTCGGTATGCAGAATGGCTCTACCCATCAAAAATATCTGATGGAAAAACACGCTGAAATTACCGCAGTGCCTTATGACAGCTACCAAAATGCCATTCTTGATCTAAAGAATGGCCGCCTGGATGCCGTATTTGGTGATACCGCTGTGGTTAATGAGTGGTTGAAGCAAAATGACCAACTGGCAGCCGTCGGTGACAAAGTGACTGACGCTAACTACTTCGGTACCGGTTTAGGTATCGCAGTACGCCAGAACAATACCAATTTACAGGCTAAATTAGATGCTGCGCTGACAAAAATTAAAGCCGATGGCACCTATCAGGCAATTTATAAAAAATGGTTCCAACAGTAATCTAAGCACGTACCCATGAATGAACTTCAACCTTTAGTAAACGCCGCCGGTATGACTGTCGGCCTTGCCGTTTGTGCATTGGCCCTCGGTCTGGTTCTGGCGATGCTGTTTGCCGTCGGCGAATCATCACGCTGGAAAGTGATAAGCTACCTGACTACCGGCTGGGTCACTATTTTGCGTGGGCTACCCGAAATACTGGTGGTTCTGTTTATCTATTTCGGTTCCTCCGAGTTGTTGATGACGCTGTCGGACGGCTTCAGGCTGAATTTCTATCTGTTTGAGCTATCCATTAAACTCAATATTGATAATTTCGAGGTTAGCCCGTTCTGGTGCGGTGTTATCGCCCTCGCCCTGCTCTATTCCGCTTATGCGTCCCAAACCTTGCGCGGCGCACTAAAAGCAGTGCCTGTCGGGCAATGGGAATCGGGTCAGGCATTAGGCTTGAGTACCACGGCTATTTTTTTCCACCTGATCATGCCGCAAATGTGGCGTCATGCCTTGCCGGGCTTGGGTAACCAATGGTTAGTATTGCTGAAAGACACCGCGCTGGTGTCACTGATCGGTGTTAATGATCTGATGCTGCAAACCAAGAGCATTGCGACGCGCACCCAAGAACCCTTCACCTGGTACGTGGTTGCCGCAGCAATCTATCTGGTGGTAACACTGCTGAGCCAGTATCTGCTCAAATGGATTGAACTTCGTACCACCCGTTTTGAACGGAGCCCATCCTAATGCTGGCATACTTACCCGACATCCTGAAAGGGCTGCATACCAGCCTGACACTGACTGCCGCGTCTTTGCTGGTAGCCCTGCTGTTGTCACTGCTGTTTACTCTCGTTCTGACGCTGAAAACGCCCGTTATCACGCCGCTTATCAAAATTTACATCACACTGTTTACCGGCACCCCGCTACTGGTGCAGATCTTTTTGATCTACTACGGCCCAGGGCAGTTCCCGTCAATCCGTGAATACCCGTGGCTGTGGCGCTTACTGTCGCAACCTTGGCTGTGCGCAATGATTGCGCTGGCATTAAACAGTGCAGCTTATACCACTCAACTACTCTACGGCGCAGTGAGGGCAATTCCATCAGGCCAGTGGCAATCCTGCGAAGCGCTGGGAATGTCAAAAGCACAGTCGTTACGTATCCAGTTGCCGTTTGCCTTTAAGCGCACACTGTCATCCTATTCCAACGAAGTGGTGCTGGTATTCAAAAGTACCTCCCTCGCTTACACCATCACATTGATGGAGGTTATGGGTTACAGCCAATTGATGTATGGCCGTACTTATGACGTGATGGTGTTTGGTGCCGCCGGGATTGTATACCTGGGTGTGAATGGGTTGCTGACGTTGTTGATGCGGTTGGTGGAGCGCAGAGCGCTTGTTTTTGAGCAGCGGAATTGAATTAAGGGGGGTAAATCCCTCAAACCTGATTAATTGATGCCGGTTGAGATGACGTTTGCACGTAGTCGGCTATCGCAACACATGATCCGATCATCACGTCAACTCAACGTAGCCACAAAATTTACTACCGCCCACCTCGAAACCTTAATACCGCCATTTTTAAGGTTTGCGGGTAGACGATAAAACGCCACCGGTCGCTGGAATGCCGCCAATTGTGGCATCAGCCAATCCAATAAATTCACGTCATCCACATCATCGACAGCATCTATCACCGCTACCGGTCGATAGCCAAACTCAACGTCAGCAACCGGAACCACAAAAGCCTGCTGAATCCCCGGATACTGCAATAAAATACGCTCAATATCTTCTGGCTGAATACCCTCACCACCGCTGAAAAATAGATTATCCAGCCGCCCAAGAATGCGCAATTCTCCTTGCTGCCACACACCGCGATCACGAGTATGAAACCACCCTTCACTGTCGGTTATTGGCTGTATTTGCCCCTGTTTCCAGTAACCCGCCGCGAGACAATCTGCTTTAACCCACACTTCATCGTCAACCAATTTCACCTCACGGCCTGCCAGTGCACGCCCCACGCCAGGCAAAGCGTCAGCACGCTTAGCGCAAACCGTTGAAGCAGCCTCGGTTAAGCCATACCCACACCAGCAGCGAATACCACGCGCCCCGGCCTGTTGCGTCAGCGCCGTTGGGATGGTCGCACCACCCAGTAGCACCTCTTTCAGCACTAACGCCGACGCCTTCTCTGCCAGTAAACGCCATAACTGAGTGGCAACTAATGAGGCGTGACTGCATCCAGCGAGTGCATCAGGCAACGATACGCCTTCCGCTATCACCAGGGTGGCTCCGGCACTTAACCAGCGCCAGACAATGCCTTGCCCCGATACGTGAAACAATGGCAACGACAACAACCAGCTATCCTGCGAGGTAAAATTCATCAGTTTTACTACCCCGTCGGCACTGACCAGATGGGCTGCCAGCGAATGCACTGCCGCTTTAGGTAAACCAGAGGAACCGGAAGTTAGCGTCAAAGTCGCCAGCCGCTGGCTATCCCACTCTTGCCTGAAAACTGGTGGATTAACGCGATGCGCCTCAAGCGCTAGCGGCGAAAACGAGGCAGGAAGCGGGTTTGCCAGATTCAGCATAAAACGAATATCCAGTGAGGGCAGTAGCTGCGCCAGCACAGCATTCGGCAATTGTGGATTCAGCGGCAAAACACGCGCAGCACACTGCAACGTCGCCAGATACGCTACCAGTAGCGCATAGCTGTTTTTGCCACGCAACACCACACCGCACCCCGGCGTCACACCCTGT
Source organism: Pseudomonadota bacterium (assembly GCA_041179305.1). Taxonomy (GTDB): domain Bacteria; phylum Pseudomonadota; class Gammaproteobacteria; order Enterobacterales; family Enterobacteriaceae; genus Yersinia. The sequence continues at coordinate 19,755 of JBEGTQ010000074.1, forward strand.
CGCGCAAAACCTGCGGCATAGCCATCAATATCATCGGCTAATTGTTGCCAATTGAGAAGCTGCGCCCCTGAACGAAGAGCGATTGCGTCAGGCCGCAGATTAGCCCAGTATTTCCAGGGAGAGGAATACATCCAGGGTGAGCAATACAACCAGGGCCAATCCTTCAACTGCACCATAACACGTCCAACTGATCGGCAGTTATGACCGGCAATTGACTATCCGGCCACTGACGAACCAACTGTGCCTGCATCAGGCGCAGTGTATCCAGCCCCGGTACGGTCTCCGGCGTTAGCCAGTCAGCCAGCCGTGCCAGTTGGGTCAGCCCAAGGCTGGACTCAATACTGGCGCTGATTATAGCGACCAATCCCACCTGATGCGCTTGCTGCACCAATTCCTGACAGCGAGCAATGCTGCCTACCAACATCGGTTTAATAACAATCGCGGCCACACCGGGTTCGGCTTCAACCTTAAAATCAGCTTCGCGCACACTTTCATCCCAGGCAATGGCAATGCCGGTGTCACCGGCAAACTCACGAGACTCCGCGCGAGTTCTGCACGGCTCTTCCAAAAACGCAATGCGTGGAAGGTGTTTCGGATTGACGTATGCGGCGAATTTGTTAGCGTTGACCCGTGTCCAACTGCGATTGGCATCCAGCCGCAAGGTCAAATCAGGTAGCGCCTCCAGCAGCGCATTAACCATCATACCGTCGCGCACTGCTTCATACTGCCCGACTTTCACTTTAGCGACATTGCCAATCGGCAGAGCCTGAAGCACCGTAAGCAGCTCATCCATGTCACCGGTACACAATGGTGCTTTGCGATAATCCGCCGTCAACGGCAGCGTTTGATTCAACTCCGCCAGCGCACAGCTCAAACCAAAAGCCACCGAGGGTAAAACATCAAACTCGGATCCCACCCCATTCACCCAGTTTTGCAGCTCATGTTGTGCCATAACCTGTGCTTCTGACAGGGTTTCCTGACTGAATTCGGGCAAGGGCGCAATTTCGCCCCAACCGGTCAGTTCACCTTGCTGCAATTTAACCAACAGCCCATCGCGATTTTTTAGCCGCTGATGACGCAGTATCACCCCGGCCGTCATCGGAATGCTGTAGCGGTAAAGCGTGGCCGCACGCATTACGGATTGCGCCTGAATTTGCTGAAGTCCGGCTGGCGTTTTTCATTGAATGCGTTACGCCCTTCCTGACCTTCATCAGTCATATAAAACAGCATAGTAGCGTTACCGGCCAGCTCTTGCAGACCCGCCTGGCCATCACAGTCGGCATTGAGTGCGGCTTTCAGGCAGCGCAACGCCATCGGGCTGTTTTGCAGCATTTCGCGACACCAGCGCACAGTTTCGCGCTCCAATTCAGCCAGGGGTACCACAGTATTGACCAGCCCCATATCCAAGGCTTGTTTGGCATCATACTGGCGGCACAGGAACCAGATTTCGCGCGCTTTTTTCTGGCCGACGATACGCGCCATATATGCTGCCCCCCAACCACCATCAAATGAACCCACTTTTGGCCCGGTTTGGCCAAAAATAGCATTGTCTGCTGCCACGGTTAAGTCACACATCATATGCAATACATGTCCACCACCAATGCAGTAACCCGCAACCATCGCCACCACTGGTTTCGGGCAAGTGCGAATTTGGCGCTGGAAATCCAGCACATTCAGGTGATGAACACCACTGCTGTCTTTATAGCCACCATAGTCACCACGAACCTTCTGATCACCACCAGAACAGAACGCGTTGTCGCCTTCACCGGTCAAAATGATCACGCCGATATTGTCGTCATAGCGGGCATCAGCTAACGCCTGAATCATTTCTTTAACTGTTAACGGGCGGAATGCATTACGTACGTGCGGGCGGTTGATCGTTATCCTGGCGATACCATCGCTGGATTTGTGATAACGAATATCTTCAAATCCGGCAGAGCAATCCTGCCAGTCAATGGGGGCATACCGTTGTTCTTCGCTCGAATACAGCATAGCAGGCATTCCTTTAGCGGTAGAGTGACAAAAATGAAATCACCTCGGCGGCAAAATCACAGGGATTGGCTCGATGAGCACTGTGTCCGGCACCAGCCAATGTGCGTAATGGCAACGAGTATTGATCAGCCATTTGCTGAAATTTATAGTCGCGCTCACCACACAAATAAATATAAGGGACGCTGAGTCGTTGCAGATCCGCTAACAACCAGTGCTGATGCCCAAGCGAGGTTGCTTCCAGCATATCAGCCACCGCCGGGCCATGATTATTGGTGCGCAATAAAACCAGTTGCTCCCGCTGCTGCGGGTCTAAATCGGCAAACACCGCCTGTTGATACCAGTCAGTCAACACCAGTGGCAGAGGTTCACTGCGAAAACGCTGCGCCCACTGGTGGTCATGTTGCAACCGAACCTGCCGCAGTTCATCGCTTTCCAGCCCAAGGTGGCTACCTTCCACCAATAGCCCCTGCAAACCGTGATTTTGGCCGTAACAGGCGTGATACATGGCGATTCTGCCGCCTAAAGAGTAGCCTGCCAGCCAATATTTGCGAATGCTGTTAGCCTGCAACGTTTGCGTGATCTGCTGACTTATATGGTCGAAACCACCGGCGGGATATGCAACTGATTTGCCGTGGCCAGGCAGATCTATCAACAATGAGGGGGCGTCCTCACACCGTTCAGCCACCGGCAGCCAGTCGTCACCACTGCCCAGCAGACCATGCAACCATACCAGCCACGGCCTGTCACGTTGCGGTGCAAAAGCGTTGCGACCAGCACCGAGTTTGCGGCAAGCCAGCGTCATAATTGCGCTACCTGTTGTACCAGTTGTTGCAGTGTTTCCGCCCCCTGACTCGGCGGCACCACTATCTCAATCAGAGTAACCCCTGCGTGCAGCCAGCATTGGGCTACCCGCTGTTGTAACTGTAGCCAATTATCAGGCCGGGCATAATCCAGCCCGAACATCGCGGCAGCATGTTCAAAATTGATATTTTGCGGCATGCAGTAGAAACGCTGGCGATCAGCCTCTGGCGTTGGCAGCAGAGAGAAAATCTGCCCACCGTTATTATTCACCACCAGTAACACCATAGCTGCCGAGCTTGGGCGCAATAAGGCGAGTGCATTGAGATCATATAACGCCGATAAATCACCAATAATCGCCAGTGTCGATTTAGCCGTGGCACGCTGTACACCAGCAGCGGTTGATAGCAAGCCGTCAATACCGCTAGCCCCACGGTTACTGTAAACCGGATAACCGGCAGGCAGTTGACAGAGCGCGTCAATCAATCGGACAATCAGGCTATTACCAACAAATAACTGGCCATTTTCCGGCAATAACTCAACCAGTTGATGTGCTACTGCGGCTTCGCTAAATTGCTGATCTAGTGATGCAGTCACATGGGCTTGCGCATTCTTCGAGCATACTGTCAGCTCACTGGCCCACGGTGTGCCGTGGTGTGTTGGATGTTTCTCCAACCATGCATTTACCGGTGAGATGATTCTGCGCCCACGATGATTGGCCGGATCACGACGACCGGGTAAATTATCGACCAGCCAATACTCTTGCGGTTGACATTCAGCCTGCCATTGCAACAGACGCTTCCCAGTAAGACTGCTGCCAAATTGCAGCACAATTTGCGCCTGAGCGAGGATCTTTTTAGCTGCAGACTGCCCCAGCCATAAGTCAGCGCAGGGCAGCGGTTGACCGGTTTGTGACAGCACATCACCGATCAACGGCCAACCGAGTCGCGCCGCCCATTGTGCCAGCAATTGGCCCTCTTGCGCCGTCATGCGCCCAGCAATTACCACGCCACGCTTTTGCCGCCAGGAAAACCAGTCCGCTTGCTGGCTCAATGGCACTGATAAAGATTGACGCAACCACGGATGACTCCCCTGCCACCAATCGCCCAGTGTGGCAGACCAATCAGCATAGGCTTGTTCATCTCCGCCATATAATGGCTCAGCAAACGGGCAGTTAATATGCAGGCCACCGTACTGCAATTGCGCCATGGCATTATCAAGTGTGGATACCAGCCAACTGGCAGAGATATCGGGCGTCGGACGAGGCAGATTGAGGTTTACCCTTGAATGGCTGGCAAATAACCCTTGCTGACGAATCGCCTGGCTGGCACCACAATCAATCAATTCTGGTGGACGATCGGCAGTCAGTAACACCAGCCTTTCACCCGTCAACCCGGCCTCAATCAGAGCGGGATAAAGATTCGCGGCCGCCGTGCCGGAGGTAACAATCACCGCCACCGGTTCGATGGCGGCTTTCGCCAACCCCAACGCCAGATGGCCCAAACCGCGCTCATCAAAGTGGGTATGACAAACCAGCGAAGGGTTTGCCGCCGCCGCCTGCGTTAACGCCGTGGATCGGGATCCAGGAGCAATACAGATATGACGCACGCCGTGGCGAGTCAACGCTTCCAGTAGTAATGCCGCCCAACGACGGTTAAAAACACGTGTCGCCATGGTTCGCTCAAAAGTCAGTTAACAGACACTGCGACCCCGATAATCAGTATCAGGATAGCGTTTCTTCTTGCCAAAAAAGCCCAGAGTGACTGATTAATGGTTAACGTTTGCCGCCCTATGTCAGGAAAGTGACCGAAAATCGCAGGTTACATCCATCACTTAAGCGCCATAATTAAACCATACTATGAATATGGTTACTTATTATCTTGTTGATGGCTCCCCAGTAAGGTACCTAACCCTGCTGATTTATTGTTAATTTCTTGCCATTCCTGTTCCGCATCAGAACCTGCCACAATACCGGCACCGGCATACAGATGAATTTGCTGATCCTCTACCCAGGCAGAACGCAGGGTTACACTGAACTCAGTCTGTATTGCCGAAAGATAACCGGCAGAGCCGGCATACCAGCCTCGGGAAAATGGCTCATTTTCTGCAATAAACTGCCGAGCCACATTACGGGGTGAGCCAGCCACTGCCGCCGTCGGTTGTAAACGTTGCAAGCAGTCAGTATCGCTGGCGCAGTTGAGCTGAGCATGAATACAACAGCACAAGTGTTGCACTTTGCACAGACGGATAACGCCCGGTGGCATCACATCAATGGCGGCCACGCCGCCCTGTAATCGCTGGCAAATGTCATCAACCACCAGCCAGTTCTCGCGCTGATTTTTTTCATCATGCATCAACCAATCAGCCAGTTCTGCCGCCTGCTGATGGGTTTGTGCATTGGGTACCGTTCCCGCCAGAGCTTCGGTTTCCAAATGCAATTGCTGGCGCAGATACAAACGCTCAGGGCTGGAGCCAAGAAACGCCCGCCGTGTATCAAAACGCAGCATAAAATGGAAACAGTGATGATTAACCTGACGGCTGGCAGCCATAAATGCGCCGCAGGAGAGAGGCTTATCCAGCGTGAGTCGGGTGGCACGCGCCAGTACCACCTTTTCCATTTTCTGTTGTTCAATGTCTTCCAACGCATGTTGAACCAGGTGTCTCCACTGCGGATATTCAGGGATATGGCGGGTATGTTGAACGTGAACATCTAATTCAGCTAACGGCCTGGCGGCCAGCAGTTGGTCGATAAACGTCATTGCACGCAACGCATCTTGATGCAGAGAAAAATCGCTCACCAGATTGAGCGTTAAATCGGTCTGCTCACCACGGCGTAATATTTCAATGCGCGGCAAAAACAGAAAACTGGGTTGAAGCTGTTGCTCAGTATCACTGTGTCCGTGAACGATTACGGGTTCAAATGCATTCAGCCCCCAAATACGCAATCCGCCTGTATCCGTGTTCTGCTGAATAAAATGATCAGCCGATTGCATATCATTGAAGAGCCGGGTTTGACCGCAGACGGCAGCCTCTTCATGACCTTCGCGGTGACGCCAGTAAAATTGCGGGAAATGGCATTGTGCGTCCAGCCACTCTAACAGTTGGCGACCAATTCGACCCGGTGTGGGCACGATAACTTGCCGGACACCTGCCTGATCAGGGAAACCGGCATGTAACGTCTGCCGTAATTCACCCAGCAAACCCGAAAGTTGTTCCACGACCACCTCGATAAATCAACAGGAATTTCCGGCTGCTACTGACATTTTAAGCGCGTTTTAGCGAATGGTTTACGGACACTTTTCCCACGTTTAAAAGCCTGCTTATCGAACTTTACTTTATAGATAATAGTCAGTTAGCTATATCAACCTTTATCGGCTCACTGCCCTCACGCTCTTTTGCTCCGCCTGGCGGCTAACCACAACCCGCTGTTCTTCATCGTATAGCCAAACACCACACCCACTAACAGCGAGACGAGCACCAGTTTCCAGTTGCCATTACCAGCAAAAGTGGCACAAGCACCAATAAAGGTACCGGGAACAAATGATAACCACTGCTGACAGGCCTGAATACACATCAAAAACGCCACAATACCCGTCAGAACATAGCCGAGCAGAGTCCATTCAGGTTGCAATCCACTGCCCTGAATAATCATCATCGCCCAGAACACCCCGCTGGCAACGGTGAACAGGCTAATCATCACCCCTTTGATACCACCCGGTGGGCAGGCAAAATAAGCAGTACAACCGAGAAACCCCGCCCAGCTTATCAAGCCAAAGGTGACGGCAACCCAACCCCAAATGCCAGAAAGCACCCCAGTGGTAATAGCAATCATCAGAATAATGTTCATCAGCGTCACTCACAATAAAATTGAATCAATAAGGATCGAGCAATGAGCGCATTTTATCCATTTACGCTAAATAGTTCGAGTGACAACAAGACCACAACTAAATCAGGTAGTAACAAAAAATCCCCCCTGCCAGCTAATGCCAGCAGGGGAATTTTTTATCCACACATTTCGCCAGAAAATCGGAATGTGTTAGCGATCAGAACATGGGTTGGGCCAACTGAACCAGCGAAATCAACGGCTGCGGGTAGATACCCAGGAACAGCACCAAAATCGCAGAAATCAGCACAACCACCCCGCCGGGGGTCAACTCCCAATTATTTGGTGTGTCACGCACTAATGTTTTCGGTGCACTGAGAAACAAGCTGACAGTCACGCGCAGATAATAGTACAGACCGATGGCGCTGCCTAATACCACCGCCCCTGTCAACCACCACAGGTTGGCGCTAACACCCATTGCTACCAAAAAGAACTTACCGATAAAGCCCAGCGTCATCGGGATACCAGCCAGAGACAGCATCATCACCGTCATAACCGCAGACAAAATCGGCTTATGCCAAAACAGACCACGGTAAGAGAACAGTGACTCTGCATCCGGGCCTTTATACGGACTGGACATCAGGCTGACCACACCGAAGGCACCCAGGCTACTGAACAGGTAACCGGCCATATACACCCCCACGGTTTCCAATGCCAACTGGTGGGTTTGTACCGCTACCAGCGCAATCAGCAAATAGCCAAGATGGGCGATAGAAGAGTAACCCAGCAGACGCTTAATGTTGGTCTGGTTGATAGCCATTACGTTACCGAACAGTATTGATGCGATCGCAATCAACGAGAGCACCGAACGCACCGCTTCATTGTCGGCGGCTGGCGCATACATAAATAAGCGCATTACCACGGTGAAAATGGCAATCTTGCTGGCGGTTGCCAGGAAGGTTGACACCGGCGCAGGCGCCCCCTGATACACATCCGGCGTCCACAACTGGAAAGGTACCAGTGACAGTTTGAAACCCAAACCGACAATCATCATGCCCAGACCGGCCAAAATCAGCGGCTGATGGATAAGGGCGTCACTCAGATTTTTACCCAGACTGGCGAAGGACAAACTGCCGGATTCTGCATACAACAACGCCATACCGAATAGCAGGAATGACGACGCAGCGGCAGACAACAGCATGTACTTAATACTGGCTTCCAGCGAGCGCTTCTGGCGATAAGCATAGCCAATCAGGCCAAACAGCGGCAGGGAAACCAGCTCAATACCGAGGAACAACGAAGCCAGATGATTGGCACTGGCCAGCAGAATCCCGCCCATGGTGGCAATCAGCACCAGTAAATAGAACTCTTCACGGTTGTCTGGATAACCCAGCAACCACGGGTAGGCAAAGGTTGCAGTTGCCAGACTGGCAATAATCACCAGCCCGATGTAGAACATCGCATAGCCGTCAATCCGCATCAACGGCGTGACATCCATCGGCCCGACCTGCCCGACAAAGTAAAGTGACAGCAGCGCCAGATTTAACCCGATGACCGTCAACGTAGTGTTAATAAGATGGTCGCGTCGCCACGCAATGGATAACATCACCACCACCACTGTCAATCCGACGATCAACAGTGGCAGCATTGCGATCAGTTGTTGAGGAGTTATTGTCATGGCGAATTACGGCCTTGTCGTTGTAAGGGATGGAACTGGAATCGATGAAGCATTAAACCACTGCTGTACATTACTCATCGCGGCATGGGAAGTATCCAAAATCGGCTGCGGGTAAACCCCAAGCAAGACCAGTAATATCAACAGTAGCAGGACCGTCAACAATTCCCTCGCGCTCATGCCCGGCAATGCTTCTTCCGATTTAGGCGCACCGTAGTAGGCACGTTGCATCATGACCAACGAGTAGACCGAAGCAAACACCAGCCCGAAGGTAGAAATAACAGTAATCACCGGCACCACCTGGAAGCTGCCAAACAAGATCATGAATTCGCCAACGAAGTTACCGGTACCCGGCATCCCCAGATTGGCAACTGCGAAAAACAGCGACAGCGCAGGCAAATACTTAATTCGCCCCCACAGACCGCCCATTTGACGCATATCACGCGTATGCAGACGCTCGTACAATTGGCCACAAATGATAAACATACCGGCGGCTGACAGGCCGTGGGCAAGCATCTGGATAACCGCCCCTTGATAAGCCAATTGGCTGCCGGTGTAGATGGCAATTAACACGAAACCCATGTGGGATACGCTGGTGTAAGCAATCAGACGCTTGATATCGGTCTGGCAGAAAGCCATCCACGCACCATAAAAGATACCGATGACACCTAACCACATTGCGATAGGTGCAAATTCGTGAGAAGCATCCGGGAACAGTGGCAAACTAAAGCGCAGCAAACCATAAGCGGCGGTTTTCAGCAAAATCCCCGCCAAATCAACAGAACCTGCGGTTGGCGCCTGACTGTGTGCATCCGGCAACCAGCCATGCAGTGGCACCACCGGCATTTTCACCGCAAAGGCTACAAAGAAGCCCAGCATCAGCAGATATTCCACATTATGGGACATCGGCGTTTTCAACAGATCTTCGTAGTTGAAGGTCCAGATACCGGTGGCGTTGTAGTGTACAAACACCAGCCCCAAAATAGCAATCAGCATGACAAGGCCGCTGGCCTGGGTATAGATAAAGAACTTGGTTGCCGCAGCAATTCGGGTTTTACCGTCTGATGCTTTGTGGCCCCACAAGGCAATCAGGAAGTACATCGGCACCAACATCATTTCCCAGAAAAAGAAGAACAGGAACATGTCAATGGCAAGGAACACACCGATTACTCCACCCAAAATCCACAACAGATTCAGGTAAAAGAAGCCCTGATTGCGCTGAATTTCACGCCACGAACAGAGGACAGCCATCACACCCAGCAAGCCCGTTAGTACCACCATTAGCAGCGATAGCCCATCCAGCGCCAGATGGAATTCAATGCCAAAACGGGGTATCCACGGCAAGACGAACTCTGATTGCCACTGCGGGATACCCGCCGGATTAACCAGTGAATAACTGCCCTGCAGCCACAATTGCAGAGAGAGTATCAATGTCAGCCCCATCGCGATTAACGCTAACCAACGCGGTACTTTGGTACCGAAGCGCTCACACTGCCAGGACAGTAAGCCACCGATAAAGGGGATAAGAATTAGCCAGGGTAATAGCATGGCGTTTTGTGTCCCTAATTAAACGAAAAGCAACAGAGCCAGTACAACGACTGCACCCAAACCCATAGACGCGACATACCAACGCACCTGTCCATTCTCACTGAACGTCAACCCACGATTCCCCAGGCGTACAATCCATACCGGTGTATTCATCAATGCGTTCAGCGGATCGCGCTGTAACAGCCCGGCAATCCACAGATACGGGCGGATAAACACGTTATGATACAGCCAGTCAAAACCCCACGCATGGAACCACCAGACCGTAAAGAAGCGGCCCGGCGCACTTTGCGCGATGCTGTTGACCCACTGACGTTTGCCTAAATACAGCATTGCTGCCAGCGCAATACCCATCACCACCAGCACGCCGGAGAAAATTTCCAGCGGCATTTTGCCCTCTTCACCGAAGTGAAGCGTTGGCAACACCCCCACCAACGGAGGTGTGATTAGTGCGCCCACAAAGGTGGACAGTACCAACAACACCATCAGCGGCAAGTTGTGAGTGATCCCGTTGACCGGATGCGATTTGGTTTTTGGCTCGCCATGGAACACAATGAAAATCATACGGAAAGTATACAGCGCAGTGAGGAATGCCCCAACCAGACCAGCCACCATTAGATTGATATGGCCACTGGCCAATGCGCCCCACAGAATTTCGTCTTTACTGTAGAAACCGGCGGTGACAATGGGCAGTGCTGCCAATGCCGCGCCACCCACCAGGAAGCAGATATAAACCAGTGGAATTGTCTTACGTAGCCCCCCCATTTTGAAGATATTCTGCTCGTGGTGGCAGGCCAGAATTACTGAGCCGGAGGAGAGGAACAGCAAGGCTTTAAAGAATGCGTGAGTCATCAGGTGGAAAATCGCCGCATCCCACGCCTGCACGCCCAGCGCCAGGAACATATAGCCAATCTGGCTCATCGTAGAATAGGCTAAGACCCGTTTGATATCGGTTTGCACCAAAGCGGCAAAACCTGCCAGCACCAGCGTCACCGCCCCGACAATGCCCACCAAATGCAGCACTTCCGGCGCCATCAGGAACAAGCCATGAGTACGGGCAATCAAATAGACGCCGGCGGTTACCATGGTTGCCGCATGGATCAGCGCAGAAACCGGCGTCGGGCCAGCCATCGCATCAGCCAGCCAGGTTTGTAACGGCAACTGCGCCGATTTGCCGACCGCACCGCCCAACAGCATCAGCGTCGCCCAGGTAATGGCGGTCGAGCCTATCTCCAATTTCTGCGGTGCCAGCACCATCAGTTCGCGAATATTCAACGTGCCCAGTTCGTTGTAGAGAATGAACAGTGCAAAAGCCAGAAATACATCACCCACGCGGGTGACAATAAAGGCTTTCATCGCCGCCGCACCATTAGCCGGATAGATGTAGTAGAAACCAATCAGCAGGTAACTGCACAGACCCACGCCTTCCCAGCCCAGATACATAAGCAGCAGGTTATCCGCCAGCACCAAAACCACCATGCTGGCGATAAACAAGTTAGTGTAAGCGAAGAAGCGTGAGTAGCCCTCTTCCCCACGCATATACCAAGAGGCATACATGTGGATCAGGAAACCGACGCCGGTGACCACCGACAGCATAGTCAGCGACAAACCATCCAGCGTCAGCGTCAACGGAATATTGAAAGTACCAACCGACATCCAATTCCACAGCGTCTGGTTAAAGACCTGTACGCCGGCTGCCTTTTGACCGAGGAAATCCACCGCAACATACAGCGTGACTAACGCCGTTAAACCAATAGAACCCACTCCGACAGTGGCAGAGGTATTCTCAGACCAACGACCACGGGAGAATGCCAACAGCAAGAAGCCCAGCAGTGGCAGCAGAATAGTTAAATATAATAGGTTCATCCACGCATCTCACTGACTGTATCAATATTCAGAGTATGACGACGACGATATAGCTGTAACAACAGAGCCAGCCCAATACTGGCCTCGGCTGCTGCCAGCGTGATTGCCAGGATATACATCACCTGCCCGTCAGCCTGCCCCCAATAGCTGCCCGCCACCACAAAGGCGAGCGCCGCCGCGTTGATCATCACCTCAAGGCTTATCAGCATAAACAGCAGGTTGCGGCGAATAATCAACCCCGTCAGCCCCAGTACAAACAGAATGGCAGCCAGAATTAGTCCATGTTGTAGAGGGATCATGCTTGTTCCTCCGTTTTTCTTTTCGCGCCGTCGCTCGCACCCAGCACGTCGCCCGGTTTATGTTCACGCCCGATATGGAAGGCCACTACCAAACCGGCCAGCAGCAACATTGACGCCAGTTCAACGGCCAGCACATAAGGGCCGAACAGGCTGATACCGACCGCTTTGGCATCGACCATCTCACCACTGATCCCCTGATCAGATACCGAGCTAATGGCATAAATCAGTACCGACAGCAGTACTAACGCTAAAATACCAGGGCCAATCCACAGGCTCGGTTTCAGCCAATCGCGCTCTTGTTGTTCGACACTGCCGAGATTCAGCATCATCACCACGAACACGAACAGCACCATAATGGCACCGGCGTAAACGATGATTTCCAACGCACCGGCAAAGTATGCACCCAGCGAGAAGAACACCGCCGAGATAGCCAACAAAGAGATAATCAGGTACAACAGCGCATGTACTGGATTGGTGTGGGTGATTACGCGAATGGTCGCCATCACCGCCACCAATGCTGCAATATAAAATGCAAATTCCATCGAAAGCGGCTCCTAAGGCATCAGGCCTTTAACGTCGATCGGTTGGGCTTCATTTTCGGCTTCGCCTTTCTGCTTGCCACCAATTGCCATTCCGGCCATCCGGTAAAAGTTATATTCCGAATATTTACCCGGACCCGAGATCAACAAGTCTTCTTTCTCATACACCAGATCCTGCCGTTTGAACTCGCCCATTTCGAAATCCGGCGTTAGCTGGATAGCGGTGGTCGGGCAAGCCTCTTCACACAACCCACAGAAAATACAGCGGGAGAAGTTGATACGGAAAAACTCCGGATACCAGCGGCCATCTTGGTGCTCGGCTTTCTGCAATGAGATACAGCCAACCGGACAAGCAACCGCGCACAGGTTACAGGCAACGCAACGCTCTTCGCCGTCGGGATCACGCGTCAGCACGATACGACCACGGTAGCGCGGCGGCAGGTAAACCGGCTCTTCCGGATACATTTGGGTTTCGCGCTTGTGGAAGGCATGAAGGCCAATCATCCACAGGCTACGCACTTGGGTGCCGAAACCAACCACTAACTCTTTCAACGTCATGGTTCATTCACCCCTGATTAAGCGTTGTACAAAATAACCGCCGCAGTCGCCAGCAGATTCAGCAAGGTCAACGGCAGGCAAACTGTCCAGCCGAATGACATCACCTGGTCATAACGCGGGCGCGGCAAAGATGCACGGATCAGAATGAACATCACCATGAAGAAAGCCGTTTTTAGCGCAAACCAGATAAATGGCGGCAGGAACGGGCCTTGCCAACCTCCGAAGAACAAAGTGACTATCAGTGCAGAGACAGTCACGATACCGATGTATTCACCAACGAAGAACAAACCGAATTTCATACCGGAATATTCAATGTGGTAACCATCGGCCAGCTCTTGTTCAGCTTCTGGCTGGTCAAAAGGATGACGATGGCAAACTGCAACGCCGGCAATGGCAAAGGTCAAGAAACCAAAGAATTGTGGGATGACATTCCAGACGTGTTCCTGAGCGTTGACAATATCCTGCATGTTGAACGAACCCGCCTGCGCCACCACGCCCATCAAGGATAAACCGAGGAACACTTCGTAGCTCAGGGTTTGCGCCGATGCACGCATCGCCCCTAACAGAGAATATTTGTTGTTACTGGACCAACCGGCGAACAGCACGGCATACACCGTCAGCCCTGCCATCATCAAGAAGAACAGAATACCGATATTAAGATCAGCAACCACCCAGGTTGGGCTAACCGGGACGATGGCGAAAGAGAGCAGTAGTGAGGTAAAAGCAATCACCGGTGCCAGGGTAAAGATAGCCCGATCCGAGAAGCGCGGCACCCAGTCCTCTTTGAAGAACATTTTGATCATGTCAGCCACCAACTGCAATGACCCGCCCCAACCGACACGGTTTGGCCCGTAACGGTTCTGAAACAAGCCCAGCAAGCGGCGTTCGCCGAAACTCATAAATGCGCCGCAGGTCACTACCACCAACAGAATCACCACCGCTTTCAAGACTGAAATTAAAATCTCAATCAATTCAGGGGTAAACCAGCTCATCGTACTGCCTCCCGCAGATTCTCAACACG
>JBEGTQ010000075.1:0-7645 GCA_041179305.1 Pseudomonadota bacterium
CGCTTGCCGGCATCAAGAGCAAAGAGTATGGCAGGGTAATTGGAAGCCAATATCCCTCTGCCAGGCCTGATTATCCAGTGTTCTACTGATGGCGGAAAGTAATGGCAATAGTATGATGCCAGAGCAAAACCAACGATGTGCGGTGATGTGATAAGCCGTTCAACCAGCACGGACGGCAAACTCAGCAGCGCGCTGAATCGGTAAAAGTCTGACCATTGGTATATTGCAGAGCTGTGTCTGATGTTACCCCCTGTTTGCCTGGTTTTTGGGTAAACAAATTTAAGTGAAATTGAGTTGATAGTTTCCCCCCGGCCTGTCCGGGGTTTTTTAGTTTTAAATTTTGGGAGGGTGACAATAATATACTGATAATAAAAGGTAAAATTGACAGGGGAATATGGGGTGTAAATAAGAATGACCACCTGACTCACAACCGAGCTAATCTCGGATTACATGTGGGAAGGACAGCCATCTTGTGGGTGATTTATTTCAGTAGTGCTTAGGAATATTTATAAGTTAACACGATAAAACAGCATTATCTTTTGTTATGAGCCGCTTCATTTTCACGGCAATCGCCGGTTTTACAGTGGCCGTAAAGATACAGGCTATGATTAGTCAACTTGATCCCGTGTTGTGTGGCGATTTCACGTTGAAGTGATTCAATAGATTCATTGCTAAACTCGATCACTTTGCCGCAATCCAGGCAGATAAGATGATCATGGTGATGTTGTTGCGTCAGCTCAAAAACTGATTTCCCTCCTTCGAAATTGTGGCGGGTAACAATACCGGCATCATCAAACTGATTCAGTACACGGTAAACCGTGGCTAAACCAATCTCTTCCCCGATATCGATCAACTTTTTATAAAGATCTTCCGCACTGACGTGGTGGCACACGGGATCTTGCAACACTTCCAGAATTTTGAGTCGGGGCAGTGTTACTTTAAGGCCTGCCTTTTTTAAGGCTTTGTTGTTGTCAGTCATGCGGATTCAGTCCTATTACTATCGATTCAAATTAAGGCTGTTCAGCCTATGACTTCAGTGGGGCAATATTCTCAATTGCGTCTCATTATAGAACTGCCAGTCCCAAATGAAAACCGTGGTTGTTAACATAGTTATAATTGCACACTTTGTAATTATTAATTATACAGTGTATTGATGGATATGGATAACACATCATTCCAGTGTACAGTGGCTACGGATAAAGTTACAAATTTGTGGTCATTTATTTTCGTTTTACACCGATGATTGTGTGGATTTGTGGGCTGTTCGACACCGAAAGTTTACCTGACAAATGCCACCATATGTTTTAAGCGGTTTATCTGTAGAAAAAGAGAATCTCTTACACGGGGAAAAAATCTCAACGAACGACGGAAACGCCAGATAGAATATGAAAGACACCAGCCTGGCGTTTCCGATATAACAAATTAACCGACGATCTCTGACAGGTTCAGCTCTTCAGTGATCTGATCTACCCACGCCTGAACACGTTCATTGGTTAGCTCAGGCTGGCGGTCTTCGTCTATTGCCAAACCAATAAAGTGGTCGTCATCAGCCAGACCTTTAGATGCTTCAAAATGGTAGCCTGCGGTTGGCCAATGACCCACGATGGCAGCACCACCCGGCTCAATAATATCACGCACGGTACCCATCGCATCACAGAAATATTCTGCGTAGTCTTCCTGATCGCCACAACCGAACAATGCAACCAGCTTACCGTTGAAATCTATCTCTTCCAGTGTTGGGAAAAAATCATCCCAGTCACACTGTGCTTCACCGTAGTACCAGGTAGGAATACCGATCAGCAGAATATCGAAGCCTTCTAAATCTTCTTTACTGCTTTTGGCAATGTCATGAACCTCAGCAACGTCTTTGCCCAGTTGCTTTTGGATCATCCTGGCAATGTTTTCAGTATTACCCGTATCGCTGCCAAAGAAAATGCCTACAGTTGCCATATCACTTAATACCCTTTAAATTCAAGTCTTTATGCTTATTCCTGAGCGTTATACCCAATAATATAGCACATTTCAATAGGACGATATAATGCCAGAAAACACCGTCAGGCGGATATCAAGTTTATGCGATATTAGATTTTGTGAGTGATTACGCCACGCTGTTGTGCTAACCGGCAGGATTAAAACCCTTCTTGAGAGTGATCATGCGCCAATTGAGCAAGTAACATCTGTTCAATTAGTTCACTGCGGCTGATGTTACGCTGCTCAGCAAGACTATTGAGAGCAGTGACGGCATCGGCATTAATCTTCAGTTCCACGCGGCGTAAACCACGTACTTTGTCGCGTCGCAGTTGATTTCGCTTATTAATTCTAAGCTGTTCATCTCGGGATAATGGATTTGTTTTCGGGCGCCCTGGACGGCGTTCATCTGCGAACAGATCCAGCGTAGTGCGATCCGTGTGTTCTTTTGCCATAGGTAGCGTTACTACAAGAAATTTATATCAGAAAACAAGACGGAGCCTTGTCTGACGATTGGATTAACACAGATCAGATTGAGAGCATAGACAGAACGCATTGAATAACCTACATATCACAGCCTGAGTTTGTATTTACACCGGTCATCGTGTGAAAACAGCGACCCTACACCGGGGCATAATTATAGCCAGTGATAATACCCCAGCCAGGAGAGAAACGACAATGCTTTACTGTGATTAGATTGGGCTAATGCGTTCTTTTTTGCAGAAATTTTCCACAGGAAATACATTTCTTTTCCCCAGGGTATGATTTTTAATCAGCATTATTGGCACGTGACATTATTTTGCATCAATAAAGCGGTGAATCGCCCGTAATACCGAGTCCGGTTTTTCCGCATGCACCCAATGGCCGGTTCCTGCCACTACATGCATTTTGGCTTGCGGGAACTGACGGGCGATATCCTGGCGATAGCTGTCCTGAATATAGGGTGATAATTCGCCGCGAATAAACAAAATGGGATGGGGCCACACAGGTACCTGTTGCCAGCCGACGATATTATCATATTGATCCCACAGCGCAGGCACATTAAAGCGCCATTCGCCGTTTTGAAATGATTTCAGTAAAAACTGAATAACCCCTTGTTCTTTTATAAAGTTGCGCATCAGTTGGGCGGCTTCCTGACGTTGAGTGACTCCCGCAGTATTGACCGCGTTCAGAGCGGCAAAAATCTGATCATGACGGCGCACCTGATAATTGACTGGTGCAATATCGATAGCGATCAGTTTTTCAATTTTTTTCGGAGCCAATGCCGTCATCGCCATTGCGACTTTTCCGCCCATCGAGTGGCCAATAATAATGGTTTTTTCTATTGCGAGCTGAACCATCAATTCCAATACATCTTGTGCCATTTCAGGGTAATTAACTTGTGGTGAACGTGGCGATAAGCCGTGGTTGCGCAAATCAATCTGAATCACGTTATGGTCTTTCTGGAGATCGCGTGCCAATACGCCCAAGTTATCAAGGTTACCAAATAGCCCATGGATCAGGATGATAGGCAGCGCTGGTGTGGGAGAAAGAGCGTTTTGTAAGCGGAAGTTTAATTTCATGGTGAAGTTCATACTGAGAGATATTGCGATTAGGATATCATGTCTGGGCTTAGGGCGGCTGCTATACGTATCATCAGGCAGATGAGGATCACGAGTGGGGCGGGGTATTAATCCTGAGAAAGCGATGATAACAGTACTCGTCAGCGCCCTTTGGCCTTATAATCTTCAGATACGCATAAAAAAGTAGAAACCGTACCGGATAAAGATGAAAACTATTGAACTTGATGAAGAACTTTATCGCTATATTGCCAGCCATACGCAACACATTGGTGAAAGCGCGTCCAATATTCTGCGGCGCATGTTGAAGTTTACCGCTGGCCAGCCAGCAGCTAACTTTGCTGGCAGCAACGATGTGGCAGTAAGAGCCGCTACCGTTCCTGCGCCAAAGAATAAAGTTCGTGCGGTACGTGAGTTGCTGCTGTCCGATGAGTATGCGGAACAACGCAGAGCGGTTAACCGTTTTATGTTGGTGCTATCAACACTGTATACGCTGGATGCACAGGCATTTACTGAGGCAACCGAATCATTACACGGCCGTACCCGAGTCTATTTTGCCGGTGACCAGCAAACATTATTGCAAAACGGGACACACACCAAACCTAAGCATGTGCCCAAGACCCCATATTGGGTTATCACCAATACCAATACCGAACGTAAGCGCAGTATGGTGCAGCACATTATGCTGGCCATGCAGTTTCCGCCGGATTTGACTGAGAAAGTGTGCGGAACTATTTGACCTACAAAAATGTCTGATTCCATTAAAACCATATTTCCTGCCGGGCAATGTGTTGTCTTGTTGTGAAAATGAAAGTATATAGGGAGTAGTAACTGTGGCCAATCACCCCCGTGCCGGGCAGCTTGCTCAGCAAAGCGATTTGATCAATGTTGCTCAACTGACCTCGCAATATTATGTATTGCAGCCAGACGTTGGAAATCAGGCCCACGCGGTCAAGTTTGGCACTTCCGGCCATCGTGGTAGTTCATTACGCCACAGTTTTAATCAGACTCATATTTTGGCTATTGCGCAGGCGATCGCAGAAGTTCGTTATCAACACGGCATTACCGGCCCCTGTTATGTGGGTAAAGATACTCATGCATTATCTGAACCGGCATTTATCTCGGTGTTGGAAGTGCTGACGGCAAATGGTGTGGATGTGGTGGTGCAGCAAGATAATGGTTTCACCCCTACTCCGGCTATTTCCCATGCCATTCTTTGCTATAACAAAGCAGGTAAAGCACAGGCTGATGGCATTGTTATCACACCGTCCCATAATCCGCCAGAAGACGGTGGTATCAAGTACAATCCAACGAATGGCGGCCCGGCCGATATCAATCTGACGTCAATGATTGAAACGCGTGCGAACGCGTTAATTAGCCTGAATTTAGAGGGCGTTAAACGTCAAACGCTGGATAAAGCCTGGCGCTCGGGTTATCTGCATGCGCTGAATCTGATTCAGCCATACGTGGAAGGTTTGGTGGATGTGGTCGATATCTCGGCCATACAAGCTGCCGGTTTGACGTTAGGTGTTGATCCACTCGGTGGTTCAGGTATTGCTTACTGGCAACGTATTAGCGAGCACTATAAGTTGGATCTGACGCTGGTTAATGATTCCATCGATCAGACATTCCGCTTTATGCATCTTGATCATGATGGTGTGATCCGTATGGATTGCTCGTCAGAATCAGCGATGGCAGGCTTACTGGCCTTGCGCGATAAATTTGATTTAGCTTTTGCCAATGACCCAGACTACGATCGCCACGGTATTGTCACGCCTGCTGGCTTGATGAAACCGAATCACTATCTTGCGGTAGCCATCAATTACCTGTTCCAGCATCGCCCACAATGGAGGCCTGATGTCGCGGTAGGTAAAACGTTGGTGTCCAGTGCGATGATTGATCGTGTGGTGGCTGATTTAGGCCGTAAGCTGGTGGAAGTGCCAGTCGGTTTTAAATGGTTCGTTGATGGATTGCACGACGGTAGCTTTGGTTTTGGCGGTGAGGAGAGTGCGGGTGCCTCCTTCCTGCGTTTTGATGGCACACCCTGGTCTACGGATAAAGACGGTATTATCATGTGTCTGCTAGCCGCAGAAATCACTGCGGTAACCGGCAAAAATCCACAGCATCACTACGATGATTTAGCCAAACGTTTTGGTGCACCAAGCTATAACCGTATTCAGGCTCCGGCAACGCAGGCACAGAAAAGTGCGTTGTCTAAACTGTCACCGGAGAGAGTAAAAGCCAGTACGCTGGCAGGTGACCCAATCACTGCCCGTTTAACTGCGGCACCGGGCAATGGTGCTCCAATTGGCGGCCTGAAAGTGATGACAGCTAACGGCTGGTTTGCGGCTCGTCCATCGGGCACTGAAGATGCGTATAAAATTTATTGTGAAAGCTTCCTTGGCGCAGAGCATCGTGAAAAGATAGAGCAGGAAGCCGTCAATATTGTCAGTGATGTGCTGGCAGATGCTAAATAATCGCTATTAAGAATAACCCGCCGGCGCTTACTCTCCAGCACAATACGAACAAAGCGGCGGATCTCATTTTCATCTTCTACGATCAGGATTAACGCACCATAAACGATGCTTAAACTCAGGATACATCCCCCGTCGATATTATTTCTGATAACCAAGTTCTTAGTGACAGCCGCTTAGAAAGTCGAACGAAAGATTTTTGATAAAAAAGGGCTGATGGATGTAAAAAAAAGTATAGTAACGGTCAAAAAACAGACTAAAATCGGGTGTTATTTAATCAGTCAATGAGAGAATCATTTGACGGGATAAATTACACACGTTGTTATGAGATTAATATGTTTAGTTTGCCAGAAAGTGAACAATTTGTGATCAAAATATAACCATGATTAGTTTTAAATTAACCTTAACGTAACAAAATTACAGAATTTGCAGTTTTTGTTCGTTTTTTATGCGAATTGGTGGTCTGATGAGTGGTAAAATTTCAATCAATACGCTAAAATTTTGTTCAGTTTCCAAATTTACTTATTTTACTTTCAGCGCCACGCGGTAAAACTGCCTCTCTTTATTCATCCGGGCTACTCACTACACGGCGTTTTTTTATTTTTAAAGGAGGATCGCATGTCCATGTATAACGCATACCCATTACATCAGATTCTTCTGCGCCGTAGCGCAGTGATTCTGGTGGGTTTACTGGCATTACCCGTGATGCTTTTCCGTAAAGATCGTGCCCGTTTTTATAGCTACCTGCACCGTGTCTGGGCGAAGACCAGCGACAAACCAGTATGGCTGGCGTATTCTGAATCGGCAATTCAGGATTTCTACTGAGATCAATCAGTCTATTTCATGTAGTTATTTCCTTGTAAAATAGATGGCCCGTGAGTTAACGCTTACGGGCTTTTTATTGCCCACGTAAATGTGTATTTAAGTAAAGATATCAAGCAATACCGTAATTCTCTGGCGACAACTGTTATGATGGAATGAGTGATTTTATGCTCAAAGCCGCAAAAGTTGGGGGAGATATAGAATGCCGGCAACCAATCAGACGACGCCCAGTGCTGAATATCACTGGGCGCGTGATGAACTCGATACGCTATGTGCTGACGGAATAACGCGTGGCAAATTGACGAATTTTCACAGCCGCTATAAATTGGTGCTGTTGGCGCATTCGCAGAGTGAATATAGAGAGGTTGGACAATTTGTTGCCTCAATTGACAAATGGCCTTCGCTGGTCGAGTTTACTGCTGAATATCGCCAGCGTTTACTACATTTACTGTCTCATCAGCCAACGCCCGCCAATCATACCAATGTGTTAATGCATGTGCAGGGCTATTTTCGGCCTTATCTCACGTCAGCACAACGCCAGGCTCTGGCGCAACTGATCGACAAATATCGTATAGGTGGCCTGCCTCTGAGTGCGCCGATAGAGCAGATAAAAGCGTATCTGGCTGAGTTCCCGAATGATTATCTATCTGGACAACGCTATTTTACTTTTTACATATCATAAGGATAAGGTATGGCAACGCATCTGGTCTGGTTTCGTAATGACTTACGTGTCACTGATAATCTGGCGCTGCATGCGGCGTGTCAGGATCCAAAAGCAATGGTCATTGCGCTGTTTATTGCCACACCTAAGCAGTGGGCCAT
>JBEGTQ010000076.1:0-5442 GCA_041179305.1 Pseudomonadota bacterium
AAGGCCTGGACGTTAGACTTGGTTTTTAAGGCTATTGACGATAAAAGTCGGCCAATATACTGGCAGCAGGTGTTGAATGCGGCGGGTAATCCAAAAGAGGAGCTAAGGCTTTCGGCTGATACCTACCAAAAAATGGCTTTATCTGCCAAAGTAGCTCCTGATGGTATCCGAACATCCTCCCGCGAATGGTTTGACACTGTCGATTCGCTCTCTGGTTATTGGGTCTTAGCCAGAAGTAGCACCAGTCAACTGTTTAGTACCACCGACGAGAGCGAGATTGCCGCAGGGGAGAAGTGCAATTTTGATATTAACATTTCCCCCACCCCACAGGCTGTTCAGCGTGTTGTGGATGAAGATCAGGCGCGGCGCGATGTCACCAACGGCTATCTGGTCAATAAACCGACGCATAGTTTCTCTTTCAGTGATAGCACCCTGAATAACACCGATTTTACTTCAGTGCAGATGGGTGGCATAGCATCGGGCGGTATTCGCCCGGGTGAAGTTCAATTAGATCCCAATATCCAGCCCAGCCGTTATTTATCTGATTACTATCTGGAACGCCCCGCCTATATGCTGCCGGATACCGGGCTATTTGATGCCGCCACCCTCAATGGTTTATCAGCGCAAACCACGGTTAATACTTATGTCGATCCACTGTTGCTGGATTTAAGTGGTAAAGGCGTCGCCATGACCGGTATTGACGATGGGGTGCTGTTTGATACCGACAACAGCGGCACGCTGAAACGCACCGGCTGGGTAGGGTCGGATACTGGTATGCTGGTTATCGATAACGGCAGTGGCAAAATCGATAATATCAGCCAGATGTATTCGGAATATTACGGTGGCGCTGCCGGTGTTAATGGTCAACCGGGAGAGAAGCGTTATCAGGATGGTTTTGCCGCATTAGCCAGTGAAGATAGCGATGGTAATGGCGCGATTGACCGACACGATCCTATCTGGGGTAAGTTGCGTATTTGGCAGGATGCATCACATAACGGCAAGGTCGAAAAGGGAGAACTGAAAACGCTGGATGAGTGGCGTATTTCACAAATCAAAGCGAAGGCCAGTGTGGTGAACAATGATAATCGTAACGTTAATCAAGTGATGGCTCGTGGCGTTTTTATGATTAACGGCAAACTGCAAGAAGTGCTGGCGGTGAATTTTGTCAGTTCACCGGTGAGTAACACCATCATTAAGCGTGATAATAATGGGGCAATTATCCGTTCTGTCACCGATGAAACCACCACCACTGCTTATGTGCATCTTGCGGATAAAGGTGCTGCGCTATCGGCCAATATTCTCAAAACAAATAATATCTACGGTGGCAGTAAGGATGATGTCTTAACTGCCGGTACTAAGGGGAGTTGGTTGGTAGGACGCGGGGGCAGTAATCGTTATATTGGTAAGAGTGGCAACGATGTGTTTGTTATCAGCGCAAGTGATGATCCTTCCCGAATTCGCGGCAATGGCGGGCGCGATACGGTGCTGATTGTTGGCGATAAAGGAGTGGCTCTAAATATGGCGCGCAGCGGTATCACCATTGCGCAAGGCGGCGATGGTGACGATATTATTGTCAGTGGTGGCAATAATAGTGTGTTTATTAAAGGTGGCAAGGGTAACGCCATGCTGGTCGGCGGTGGCGGTAATGATGTCCTGGCCGGTGGCAGTGGCAAAAACCGTATTGTTGGCGGTAGTGGTAAAGCGGTTATTTATGCCGGATCAAAGGGTGATACCATCTATGCCTCTGAGCAAGGCAGTATTATTTACGCGGGTGGCGGTGCGGACAGGATTTACGGCAACAAAGGTAATGATGTGATTGAGGCAGGTCAGGGAAATGCATTCATTGATGGCGACGGTGGTATCAATGTGGTGGCGCTGCATGGCAGTTATGCGGATTACGCCATTACCCGTACTGACAGCGGCTTTCAGGTAAGGGATAGCGTGGCTGGCCGCGATGGCATCCTGACACTGAAAAATATTCAAAAACTGAATTTTGCTGATATATCTGCTATTGAGTTAGATTCGGGTAATGTTATTCCGGTGGATGATCAGTTGCGGATCACTAAATTTGGCAAACCGATTAATCGCGACTGGCCACAATATATTCTTGCCGCTGATTTGTTGAAAAATGATTTGCGTTTTAATGATGGCGCACCTTTACAAATTGCTGCGCTCAGTGATGCCATCGGTTGTCGGGTCTGGCTGGTTCGGAATAATGAAGAAGTGAGGTTTATACCTGACCGCACATTCACCGGCGTGATGAGTTTTAAATATGATGTGAAGAGTACTGGCGGCGATCCGGCTATTTCTGTGGTTGATTTGTCTAATGGCGAGTCGGCGGTGATGCGAGCCACCGTGACGCTGCTAACGCCAGATATCCCCCAAGACCCTTTCGTCGCCAGGCAAACTTATTTAAATAATATCAATGTGATACCGGTATGGCGTGATTATAGCGGCAAAGGCGTGAGGATTGGCCAATTTGAACCCGGGGGGCAGTTCGCTACCGGCCCGGAAATCTTTGATATTAAACACCCTGATTTGGCGGCCAATGTTGACCCCGCGTGGCTGGCAACACAAAAGAAAGCAGCAACATTGCCAACGGATGTTTCCAATCATGCCACTATGGTTGCGGGAGTGATGGTGGCAGCCAGAAACAGCGTTGGTGGGCTGGGCGTGGCTTATGAAGCGACTTTGGGTGGGCACTACCTCAGCAATGATGGTGCGGACTTGAATACGCTCGGTAAGATGTCCAGTTATGATGTGGTTAATCATAGTTGGGGATTCAAATATGATTTCGCCCTGAGTAATTTACCGCACGGCAGCGTCAATTTACCCAATGTACTGAATACGACACTACAATATGCAGCAGAAAATGGCCGGGGCGGGTTAGGCACCATTATTGTGGCTGCTGGCGGCAATCAGCGCGAACAGGGTGGCAGTGCGCAGGGTTCGCTGACCAATAACAGCCGCTTTGGTATTCAGGTCGGTGCGATCAACTCGCAGGCTGATCTTTCAACACTTCGGACGCGCTCAGCGCCTTTTTCTAACCCTGGAGCCAGCCTGTTAGTGTCGGCTCCGGGCAGCCATGTTTTCTCCAGCAGCAATCAGCTTGAGACGGAGCGTGGTGCGGTGTTTGGAGCCAAATACAGTACCGAACAAGGGACCAGCTTTGCCGCACCGATCGTCTCGGGTGTTGCTGCACTGATGTTACAGGCTAATCCGAATCTCGGTTACCGCGATGTTCAGCAGATCCTCGCTTTGTCGGCTCGTCGGATGAATGATCCGGCGACCCAATGGCGCATCAATAATGCTAAAAATTGGAATGGTGGCGGGATGCATGTCAGTCATGATTACGGTTTTGGTGCCGTGGACGCACGGGCGGCGGTGCGGCTGGCCGAAGCCTGGATTGCCAAACAGATCGGTGCCAATCAACAGGTATTGGAGAACGAGCATGATTATTATTATTCGCGTTGGGATCCGCTTTTTGCAGGGGAAACAGATTCTTCAACTATCATGATGGAAAAAGGCCTTAATATTGAACAGGTTGAAGTTGATTTCAGTGCTGATGTTGGTCGCCTGGGTGATTTGACGGTGACGTTAGTTTCGCCGGGTGGCAGTGAAAGTATCCTGCTTGACCGCGTCGGCAGAAAGAATACTGCAGATAACCTGCCAGCGACGGATACCGGCAGTGCTATTTCCGGCGATTTTAATTATACCTTTATGTCGACTCATCATCGGGGTGAGGACTCTGGCGGGAACTGGCAGTTAGCGGTTAAAGATGCCAGCAATGGTTTACCCGTCAGGCTCAATAGTTGGTCATTACGGCTATTTGGCAACAAATTGAGTGCTAATGATACCTATTTTTACACCGATGAATTTGCCGTTCAGGCTGGAGAGCAAACCACGCGTTCGTTGCTTGATGATGCGGTTAACGGAACAAAAGGTGGCCGTAATACGCTGCATATGGCTGCGATATCCGGCGATATAGAGGCTAACTTAGCCACTGGAAAGGTTAAGTTAGGGCGCGCTCGTCTGACGATCCGCTCACCTGAAACTATTCATAATTTGATCAGTGGTGATGGTGACGATAATCTCATTGCCGGTGGGGGGCATAGCTTACTCGACGGTGGTCAGGGCAGGAATATACTGACCGGCGGCGCAGGTAAAGACCTCTTTGTGGTGCGTCGGCGTGCTAATGGCAGCGATGAAATAATTAATTTTGATGCCAGCAATGGAGAAACCATCCATTTGGTTGGGTTTTCTGGTCTTCAATTCAGTGAGTTACGGATAAATAAACGGCTGAGTGATGTTGTAATCTCACTGCCAGATAAGCAACGTATTATTCTCAAGAATCGACAGGTTGATGCGTTAGGGCCGCAACATTTTGTTTTTCAAGATAGGTTTAACGCCCCAGCCAGTTATGTCGATAGTCAAATATCAATTGAGACCCCTATACCGGCAGCGCCCGGGCAAATTGGTATCGTACTCAATGGTGGTGGAGGTGGTGTCAGTTTACGTGGTGGGCCGAATGGTAAAATGATCGCCTCATTAGTGGGAAAGGTCTATCAGCGCGAAGATGCAACGCCAAGTGTATTTGTGTTAGCGCAGCAGGAGGGAAGGTCGGACTTTGGTAATGCTGTGCGGGGGTTTCGACACGGTATTGATAAAATTGATTTGAGTGCGGTGGGTATTCGAGATTTCAGTGAATTAACCGTGACAAAAAGAAACTCAATGATTATTAATGGACTTGCGCTTATTCAGGGAGTAAATATTGACTTTTCCGCCCCCGGCGCTGAGGGAAAAAGCATTAACCTGATGTATTTGGACGGGTTGGATGTTGAGCAACTCGACGCGAGTGATTTTATCTTCTCAGCGGCTAAAACCATGCAGTCTGATGCCCCATTTGAGCACGACGATATTGCACAACTTATTGATATAATGCCTGGTTTCGAGGGTTCTGCTCGTGAATTTGAAGATATCTATCCGCAACCTAAACTGCCACAATTTTTTTCTCAGCCACTGACAGCAAGCCGTTATTAGCCTGTCGATTAATAACCATAGAATTTTAAATGCCTACTTAATTTAATGGGTATTTTTTATTTAATTTTTTAATGATACGGCCAGAGGTTTATTTCAACCCTGCAGCTTTCGGCAGATTTTTTACCCGAATCACTTACCGTTGTAAGCTCATCGGGATCTTGCTTGCCGCCTGGCTGCAACTCGACGTCTATTGCGTAATTACAGCTCAAAATCGCTCAGATCGTCAGCACTGACTTCGGAATCTATCTGACCGACCAGATATGAACTGACTTCAACTTCCTGCGGTGCTACCTGTACGTTATCGGAAACTAACCAGGCGTTTATCCACGGAATAGGATTGGTACGGGTGTTGAAGGGTACACCCAAGCCCACTGCCTGCATGCGAATATTGGTAATATATTC
>JBEGTQ010000077.1:0-41314 GCA_041179305.1 Pseudomonadota bacterium
TCTTCGCCGTCATTATCGCGCAGTGGCACAATGAGCATATCCACATGCACGGTATTGATTAGCTGGCGTGCTGAGGACATCAGCTTGCTCCAAAAATCTTGATGATGGCCGCATAAAACCAGATCTATATCGTATTTCTTAATAGCATCAACCAATACCTGACCTAAATCACCACTACCACTAAGGGTTTGCTCAATGGGATAACCTGCATTTTGCGAAAGCTCAGTCAGCGCATTATGTGTTTCTTCAGATATGCGTTTTTGCATATCACCAAGATTAACGTCAATAAGGCCGGTGTAGAGATCTGAGTAATTAACATCGACATGGATCAGAGAAATTTTAGCATTGTACGGCCTGGCCATAGAGACCGCTCTTTCCACCAACACCTTGCTTTCCGGAGACAGGTCAACCGCAATCAGAATGTGTTTATAAGCCATAAATAAATTCCCTCCAAATACGTAAACGAACCATTATATTGAGTATAGCGATGATTAATCCTCCTGATTAAGCGAATATAATATTTTGTAATGTAAATATAAAGGGTTGTAGTGGTGCCTTTGAATTTATACCCGTAGGCCTTCAAGATTCAGGGAAAAAACCGTTTTTTGTAACAAAAACACATTACAGCCAGTGGCGATTTTTCTTGTTGCCGACGAAAGAACACTGTTCATCAACTTCACAGATGAGTGCCATTGCATATTGACAATGATGTAGCCGCCATAACCATCAGGCAAAAAAATCGCACACTAATTTATTCAAAGGGTGATTTACGGGTTTTATAGCAGAACAGAGTATAAAGAAAAAACGCCAGACGAGTATGTTGATAAAGCAAGGCCACATCATATTTGGCCTTGCTACGAGCGATTAACGCTTCTTCAAGGCCGCAGCCAGGGCATCGCTCATGGCACTGTTGCCACCTGCGCTGCTGTCTACTCGCCCTTTTGCCGACGCGCGGCTGTTCGAATCATTAGCATTACGCGGTTGGCTGGCACCACGGTTATTATTACCGCTATTGGCACAATTGCCGCTGCTGCTACCGCGACGCGAGCCGCTGTCACCCGGTTGTTCATCAAGGCGCATGCTCAGTGCGATGCGTTTGCGCTGCAAATCCACCTCGATCACTTTCACGTTGACAATATCACCCGCTTTCACCACGTTATGCGGATCATCAACAAATTTATCGGCTAGTGAAGAGATGTGCACCAAGCCATCCTGATGAACACCGATATCGACAAAGGCACCAAAGTTGGTCACGTTAGTGACAGAGCCTTCAAGAATCATACCCGGTGTCAGATCGTTGAGTGTTTCAACGCCATCAGCAAAGGTCGCTGTTTTGAACTCAGGGCGAGGATCACGGCCTGGTTTTTCTAGCTCACGTAAAATATCAGTGACCGTCGGGACACCAAACTTCTCGGTAGTGAAATCCCGTACATTCAGATTACGCAGCGCCGTTGCATTACCCATTAAGTCCTGCAACGCTTGCTCAGTGGCAGCCAGAATACACTCCACCACCGGATAGGCTTCGGGGTGAACGGTTGACGCATCAAGTGGATTATCGCCATGATTGATACGCAGAAAACCCGCACACTGCTCGAAGGCTTTTGGCCCTAAACGGCTGACTTTTAGTAATTGGTCACGGTTATGGAATCGGCCATTTTCATCACGCCAGTTCACAATATTTTGCGCCATCATGCGGGTTAAACCGGCCACTCGGGTCAGCAATGGCACTGACGCGGTATTGAGATCCACACCCACGGCGTTTACGCAGTCTTCTACTACAGTGTCTAGCTTTTTCGCCAATTGATTTTGGCTGACATCGTGCTGATACTGGCCGACACCGATAGATTTCGGATCGATTTTCACCAGTTCAGCTAAGGGATCTTGTAAGCGGCGCGCGATGGAAACCGCCCCGCGAATAGAAACGTCCAGATCGGGGAACTCAAGCGCTGCCAACTCAGAGGCGGAATAAACAGAGGCGCCTGCTTCGCTGACAATCACTTTTTGCGCAGTGACTGCGGGATACTGCTGTTGCAGTTCGGTAAAGAAGCGTTCAGTTTCCCGTGATGCGGTGCCGTTACCAATAGCAACTAATTCAACCTGATGCTTGATGCACAGAGCAGCAATCGCAGCGGCGGCTTTTGCTGCCTGCCCGGTATGAGGATAGACGGTATCGAAGGCGACCAGCTTACCGGTAGCATCAACAATGGCCACTTTTACCCCAGTACGCAGACCAGGATCGAGACCCATGGTGGCGCGCATGCCCGCCGGTGCTGCCATCAGCAGATCCTGCATATTACGGGCGAAAACATTAATTGCTTCATCTTCGGCCCGCTCACGCAGGGTACTCATCAGCTCAGTTTCTAAATGCAACAACACCTTGATGCGCCACGTCCAGTTCACAACCGCTTTGCGCCAGGCATCTGCCGGTGCGTTATTCAGCCGCAAATCCAAGTGATTAATAATGATCTGCTCACCCTGACTTTCACGCGGGGCTTCATCAAACTGCGGATCAGGATTTAATGCCAGTTGCAGCACACCTTCATTGCGGCCACGGAACATCGCCAACGCCCGGTGTGAAGGCACCTGAGCGATAGGTTCGTGGCTTGCAAAGTAATCGCGAAATTTTGCCCCTTCCTGCTCTTTACCTTCCACCACGTTAGAAACCAGATGGGCGTTTTTCCACAGATACTGACGTACTTTCGCCAATAAAGGGGCATCTTCAGCAAAACGCTCCATCAGGATATAGCGTGCACCGTCCAGTGCCGCTTTGGTGTCCGCCACGCCTTTATCGGCGTCAATAAAGGCCGCCGCCACTTGTTCAGGATGTTGTTGTGGATCGTTCCACAAACTGTCTGCCAATGGCTCCAGACCCGCTTCAATAGCAATCTGCCCACGGGTGCGACGCTTTGGTTTATAAGGAAGATACAGATCTTCCAGCTCAGTTTTACTCAGGGTGCCATTGATGGCTTTGGCCAGTTGCTCAGTAAGCTGGCCTTGATCTTCAATGGATTTAAGAATAGTTTGGCGGCGATCCTCTAACTCACGCAGATAACCCAAACGGCTTTCTAACTGGCGCAGTTGGGTATCATCCAACCCACCGGTAACTTCCTTACGATACCGTGAAATAAAAGGTACGGTATTACCTTCATCCAACAGAAGGATGGCCGAGATGACTTGCTCCGGTCGCGCCTGTAATTCGCTTGCAATAATGCGGCTTAGTTGTTCATTCATAAGTCTGCTATCAATTAATGAGTAGAAAAAACGGCAAATGACAGTTATACGGATTGCCTGCATAAAATGCCAGCAGAGTGCTTGCCGAGCTTGAGTTAACGTGAACTTATCGGTAAAAAGTTAGAGTATAGTCGTGGCATCTATGCCAAAGGGATAAGTGGATAATTATATGGCGAAAAGTAATTATATTACCCGCGAAGGCTGGCAGGCGCTGGATCGTGAGCTGCATTACTTGTGGCGGGAAGAGCGCCCTGTGGTAACGCAGGCGGTTTCTGAAGCTGCCGCGATGGGTGATCGTTCGGAAAATGCTGAATATATCTATGGTAAAAAACGCTTGCGAGAAATTGATCGTCGGGTGAGGTTTTTAACCAAACGCCTTGAGGTACTGAAAATTGTCGATCCGGATCCACGTCAGGAAGGGAAAGTCTTTTTTGGTGCTTGGGTGCGGGTAGAAAATCAACTAGAAGAACAACGAATATTCCGGCTGGTTGGGCCGGATGAGTTTGATCCGACAAAAAAATGGATTTCTATTGATTCACCAGTAGCCCGCGCCTTGATCGGCAAGCAGGTCGACGATGAGGTGACCGTCCAGACACCAAACGGCGAAGTAACCTACTGGATTTTAGATATTCACTACCGCCCATCTGAGGAACGTGTTGATATTTAGATCTCATAATAAATTTTGTAACAAATTTGATTATAATATATACCATTAATAGCTGTCTGTTAGAGTAAGTTTTTCTAACAATATGCAGATCCGAGCAATACGGCGTTTGGGGGTAATAAAATGCAAGAGAATCATAAGATCCTGGTCGTTGATGACGATATGCGCCTGCGCGCGCTATTAGAACGTTACCTGACAGAACAAGGTTTCCAGGTTCGCAGTGTTGCCAATTCTGAACAAATGGATCGCTTGCTGACCCGTGAGTCTTTTCATCTGATGGTACTTGATCTGATGTTACCCGGCGAAGATGGGTTATCTATCTGCCGCCGCCTGCGTAGCCAAAGCAACCCGATGCCAATCATTATGGTGACAGCAAAGGGCGAGGAAGTTGACCGTATCGTTGGGCTGGAAATTGGCGCTGACGACTATATTCCCAAACCATTTAACCCGCGTGAGTTGTTGGCGCGTATCCGTGCCGTATTACGCCGTCAGGCAAACGAATTACCGGGTGCACCTTCTCAGGAAGAAGCCATTATTGCGTTTGGTAAGTTCAAACTCAATTTGGGTACCCGTGAAATGTTTCGTGAAGACGAACCTATGCCGCTGACCAGTGGTGAGTTTGCGGTGCTTAAGGCATTGGTTAGCCACCCACGCGAACCGTTATCACGAGATAAGCTGATGAATCTGGCTCGTGGTCGTGAATACAGTGCGATGGAGCGCTCCATCGACGTGCAAATTTCACGCCTGCGCCGTATGGTAGAAGAAGATCCAGCACATCCACGTTACATCCAAACCGTATGGGGCTTAGGTTACGTATTCGTACCGGACGGCAATAAAGCATGAAGCAGTGGCGCTTTTCCCCGCGTAGCTCATTTGCCCGAACCTTATTATTGATTGTGACCTTACTGTTTGTCAGCCTGGTGACAACCTATTTGGTGGTGTTGAATTTCGCCATTTTGCCCAGTTTACAGCAATTCAATAAAGTGTTGGCATACGAAGTGCGTATGCTGATGACTGACCGGCTGCAACTGGAAGATGGCACGTTACTTGAAGTCCCGCCCGCGTTTCGGCGTGAGATTTACCGTGAATTGGGGATTTCGCTCTATACCAATGCTGCGGCAGAGGAAAGTGGCCTGCGTTGGGCACAGCATTACAAATTTCTTAGTGATCAAATGGCCCAGCAATTGGGGGGGCCAACTGATGTTCGGGTCGAGGTTAATAAAAACTCGCCGGTTGTCTGGCTGAAAACCTGGTTATCGCCAGATATTTGGGTACGAGTGCCACTAACCGAGATTCACCAAGGCGACTTCTCGCCACTATTCCGTTATACCCTGGCAATTATGCTGCTCGCAGTGGGTGGTGCCTGGTTATTTATCCGCATCCAGAATCGACCTTTGGTGGAACTGGAGCACGCTGCAATGCAGGTTGGTAAGGGTATCATTCCTCCTCCCTTGCGTGAGTATGGGGCTTCGGAGGTGCGTTCCGTTACCAGGGCGTTTAATCAAATGGCTGCTGGGGTTAAATTGCTGGCCGATGACCGCACATTACTGATGGCCGGTGTCAGCCATGATTTACGTACACCGCTAACACGCATTCGTCTGGCAACTGAAATGATGAATGAGAGCAACGGTTACCTCTCTGAATCTATCAATAAAGATATCGAAGAGTGCAATGCGATTATCGAGCAATTTATTGATTATCTGCGCACTGGGCAGGAAATGCCGACAGAAATCAGTGATCTCAATGCCGTATTAGGTGAAGTAATTGCAGCAGAAAGCGGTTACGAGCGAATGATTGAGACTGATTTATGTGACGGTGAGATACTGGTGGATATTCATCCGTTATCGATCAAGCGTGCACTGGCTAATATGGTGGTGAATGCTGCTCGTTACGGTCATGGTTGGATTAAAGTGAGCAGCGGCATTAAACTTCAGCAGGCTTGGTTTCAGGTAGAAGACGATGGGCCAGGCATTAAGCCAGAAGATTTGAAGCATTTGTTCCAACCTTTTGTGCGTGGCGATAGCGCTCGCAGCACCAGTGGTACCGGCCTGGGGCTGGCCATTGTTCAGCGGATTATTGATGCTCATGCAGGTTCAGTGGGTATTGGCACCAGCGAACGCGGTGGGTTACGGATTCGGGCTTATATTCCGTTACCGTTGGATGTGAAGGCTAAGCCCCCAGTAGTGATGTAAGTTTTATCTGGTTTTGTGAGGTAGTGTTTTTGTGAGGTAGTGGTTAGGTTCGCTTGTGAGAGCATAAGTGTTTACTTAACCTCCGATAAGCCAACCGCCAAAGAGTGCCGGCCGCCTCCTTGTCGAATTCCGCGCTTGTAGCAAGTTGAGGCATCAGAAGCCTGGCAGGCACTGATTTTATCTCAACCGAACCCGATGCACACCGCTATCGCGATAAAACATGTCCCCTATTTTCCCCAAAAATAAAAAGGACACTCATGTGCCCTTTCCGTATTCTTATAAAATTAAGGCTAACTTAGATCTTTGGCCCTGCGCTGACCAACGCGGCGCCTGCCGGGGTGTCGCTATATTTATCAAAGTTAGTGATAAAACGTTTTGCCAGATCTTCGGCTTTCTCTTGCCATTGCGCGACATCAGCGTAGGTGTCACGAGGGTCAAGGATGGTGGGGTTCACACCCGGTAATGCCATCGGCACCACCAGATCAAAGATTGGTAAGGTGAAGGTTTCCGCTTTATCAATCTCGCCATTCAGGATGGCGTCAATGATGCCGCGGGTATCCTTGATAGAAATGCGCTTGCCAGTGCCATTCCAACCCGTGTTAACCAGATAGGCTTGCGCGCCTACAGCTTGCATACGTTTAACCAGCACTTCTGCGTATTGTGTTGGATGCAGCGACAGGAACGCAGCACCAAAACAAGCGGAGAAAGTCGGTGTCGGCTCGGTTACGCCACGCTCAGTACCCGCCAGTTTGGCAGTAAAGCCAGACAGAAAGTGATACTGGGTTTGGTCAGACGTCAAGCGTGATACCGGTGGCAGTACACCAAAGGCATCGGCGGTCAGGAAGATAACTTTAGTGGCATGACCTGCTTTAAAATTCGGTTTAATGATATTTTCGATGTGGTAAATCGGGTAAGAAACACGAGTGTTTTCAGTTTTGGAACCGTCGTTGAAGTCCACTGTTCCATCAGCCAGCACCACCACATTTTCCAGTAAGGCATCACGTTTAATCGCATGGAAAATGTCTGGTTCGGCTTTTTCGGATAACTTAATGGTTTTGGCGTAACAGCCGCCTTCGAAATTAAAGATACCGTTATCGTCCCAGCCGTGTTCGTCATCACCGATCAACTTACGTTTTGGATCGGTGGACAGCGTCGTTTTACCGGTACCTGACAAGCCGAAGAAGATAGCAACATCGCCTTTTTCACCGACGTTAGCCGAGCAGTGCATTGACGCAATGCCCTTCAGTGGCAGCAGGTAGTTCATCATTGAGAACATACCTTTTTTCATTTCGCCGCCATACCATGTGCCGCCAATTAGCTGCATATGTTCTGTCAGGTTGAAAGCGACAAAGTTTTCTGAGTTCAAACCTTGTTCTTGCCAGTCTGGATTGGTGCATTTAGCGCCGTTCATAACGATAAAGTCAGGTTCGAAACAAGCCAACTCTTCATGTGTTGGGCGAATAAACATATTTTTGACAAAATGCGCCTGCCAGGCCACTTCGGTAACAAAGCGAACCTGCAAACGGGTATCGGCATTCGCGCCGCAGAAGGTATCAACAACAAACAGACGTTTGCCGGATAACTGCTTAGTTACTAACCCTTTCAGGTGACTCCAGGTTTCTTGGCTCAGTGGTTTGTTATCGTTCTTGCCTTTGCCCTGATCAGCCCACCACACGGTATCCTGAGTGATAGCATCGCGGACAATGTATTTATCTTTCGGTGAACGCCCGGTAAAGATACCAGTATCTACCGCAACGGCGCCTGTGGTAGTGAGAGTGCCGCGCTCGTATCCTTCCAGCGTGGGTTTGGTCTCTTCCTGAAACAGTAAGTCATAACTTGGGTTGTAAACAATCTCGCTGACGTTATGGATGCCATAGCCGGCGAGATCCTGCGGGGTAATTCCTTTAACACTCATGTCATAACTCCTGAATCATCAATTTGCTACCCGCGATTGTAAATCCTCATTCCTGATTAACAGCGATAGTTATCAAAGAATTAAACATATGACCTATTTTTCGCCAGGTTATGAGAGATAGGACACGGATTATAGCAAGTATGAAACGCCCGAAAAGACGGTAGGGCACGAGTCAGCACTCTACCATTACATTACTAAATTTAATGAATTCTTTCGGAAGAGGAACTATTACCACTCTTTAGTAAAGCGATATCAACGGCGTCAAACAGGTAATGATTGCCGCAATACTCACAATGCATGTCAATATTGCCAATCTGCTCCAGCATTTCGTTGATATCATCTTCGGACAACGTTACTAATGCATCAGCACAACGCTCACGAGAACAGGTACAGCGGAAACTGACATTTTGCGGTTCATATAGCGTTACTTCTTCCTGATGGTATAAACGATACAGCACTTCACTAGCTGGCAGCGTGAATAACTCTTCAGCTTTAATGGTAGCGGTCAATTGCGCCAGGTGGTCAAACTCATCTTCATTACGTTCTTGGGCAGGGAGTATTTGCAACAACATGCCCCCTGCAACCGCTTTATCTTCTACGTTGCCTGTGCGGATAAACAGGCGTGTCGGCAGTTGTTCAGATTGCATGAAGTAATTTTCCAGGCAGGCCGCGAGAGTATCACCCTCCAGTGCCACCACCCCCTGATAGCGCTCGCCTTTAGTTGGGGTGATAGTTATCAGCAGATAACCGTTGCCAACCATCTCGTTGAGCGTACTTTCATCGCTGATTTCGCCTTTAAAACGTGCAACACCGCGCATTTCTTGCTGGTTGTTGCCGTTAATTACCGCCAGTGACAGTGGGCCACCGCTACCCTGTAATTGCACGGTAATATCGCCATCAAATTTGAGGGTTGCGGTCAATAGACTAGTCGCGACCAACATTTCGCCCAACAGTTTCTTAACCGCTGGTGGATAATCGTGGTTGGCTAATACCTGCTGGTAGGTATCATTGACTGAAACCAATTCACCGCGTACAGCATGATTGATAAACAGGTAGCGATGCAATTGGTCTTGATTTGACATAGGTTTCTCTCTTTCTGGCCACCCGCAGCTTACTCAGGCTCGCCTTGTTTAAACTTGATCAGGTTACGGCGTTCTTTTTTATCCGGCCGTCTATTCGGATGTGGCATAGTTAACGCGTTCAGTTTACGAGCCTGTGCCACTTTTTCGCGGTTAACAATACTGGCCTCGGTTTCTTCATACATGGCCTGCGCTTCAGTGGCTTTGCGGCGCTGACTCTGTAGTGCCAACACCGTCACTGTGCGTTCATCATTGCCCTGATGAAGGCGAATTTCAGCATTGAGTTCAACCAACGTGCTGGGTTTACCGCGTTGACCGTTGTAATGGACTTTACCGCCGTCTACCATCGTACGCGCAATGGCTCTGGTTTTATAAAATCGAGCAGCCCACAGCCATTTATCCAGCCGTATCGATTCATCAGAGACTGCTTTATTTTTCATCGCTGCTCCTGCCGTCAGGCTGATTAATGCCCCTCACTCCCTTGATATACAAGGCGATTTTATTAACCTAATAATGCCGGCAATAAGTTACGGTAGTCGTTGATTGCAGGGTGGCGTTGAAAGACGTTATCAGCACTGCTGGAGTCAGGGTTTTCTATTCCCAGACAATAGCGGATGCCAAAAGTGTGTGCAGCATCCAGAATAACTTCACTGTCATCAATAAATAGGGTTCTGGTCGGATCAAACCCAGTGTGTTGCGCAACAGATTGCCACAGTCGTTGATCTTCTTTCGGATAACCAAATGTGTGGGTGGAAAGTAATAAATCAAGGTGCTGGTCAAGTGCCGTATGCTCAATTTTTACCGCCAGGCTGTGTGGATGAGCGTTGGTGAGCAAAATTGTTTTTAAGCCACGTTGACGTAAGCCGGATAAAAAAGGTTCGGTATCCTGACGCAACCGGACCCGACTGCCCGCTTCAGTCGTCATAGCGTAAATATCCAGATCGAGGCGTTCGCTCCAATAATCAAAGCAATACCAGTTCAGGGTATGTTGTACTGCCAGATATTCATCATGGATAATTTTGCACGCTTGTTCCAGCGGAATGCCCCGGCGTTCACTGAGTGCAACCGGTACCTGCTTTAGCCAAAAGTGGCTGTCGAACGCCAAATCCAGCAACGTGCCATCCATATCCAGCAGCACGGTATCAATTTCTTGCCAATTAAAATCAGGCGGCATAGCGACTCCATGATTATTTAGGAGACAAATGAACAGACGTTTTTGATAAAAACGTGAGTATAACATTAGCCTAGCATAGCAAAATTACCGTGCGCATTCCTGTGGGAATGGTTGGCAGAAGAATGAAAGCAGCTAACGCAAAAGCGAGGATGAGCCAGGATTTTGATTAAAGTAGTCATTATAATAGTGCTGAATATTATCCATCCGACGCCGGTTTTTCAATACTCGCAAAACCAATAGAGTGGTATTTATCAGTAAACAGACCACCAATACCAGCAGCAGCAGGCTGGTACCAAGATAGCGGATCAATGTGACAATATCCGGCTCACTGTGCAACGCAATATGCCGTGTACCATTGGCATCGACAGTAATGTTGGTAATGATACCCTCAGCTTTAAACGGGGTATTGAGCAGCAAGCCAGCAAGCCGTTGCAGCTCTCGCCACTGCTCCAGTGCACTGTAATTGAACAGCGGTACCGACGGAGCAGGATGATTGACCAACGGCCTACCTTCGTCACTGGTGATCAGAAAACCACTGGGCGGCGGGCTGTTCAATGCTTCTGTCGCCAACAGGGTTTCGCGATAAACAAAAGATGACGTCGCAGTATTCACCAAACTTTCCAACGTATCAGCACTGACCGGACGTAACAGCACATTCATACCTTTTAAGGCGCCCGATTGCGCCCGCCTGACCAGCACCGGCCAGTTTCTCGCATTGCCCAGATTCACCAACGCATTTTTCAGGCGGATACAGTCAGCAGCTGCATCACACAACGCTTGCGTCTTTAGGACGATATCTGTGAAATTATTCAACAGGATCATACCGGACTTTTCGATGGCCGTTGCCAGTTGCGGGTTAACGTTGGCATCCGTGCCCTGTGGGTACAACTGATGGTTAACCGTAGCATCCAGCGCCGCTGCTTTTTCAATAGTGTCAGATTCAGGTTGCGGCAACGGTGCAGCGTTATTCCAGTAGATGCCGGAACAATCAAATGGCGTAAACATGAAATTGCGTGGATTTTGTCCATGGGGTGGAACATAACACATCCCGTTCCCCTGTGCTTTCAGCATATCACCGATATGGAGTGGCATTTTTTCCAGCGCGTGAATGCTAGTAACTTGCTGACTCTGTGCGCCTTGCAACCAGGCAGCACTCAGTTTGAGGGGTAATCCCAGTGGCACATAAATAAGCAATAACACCAATACCAACAGTGAACCAGCCATCAGTGTCAGGTTTTTCCCCCAGCGCTGTAATGGAAAATGCTTCATTTCATCATGCAGAGATAAAAAGGCGCCCTGACGGACAACCTGTCGATTAAGATAGATATCAATGTTGGTTTTTTTACCCAAGTCCTGGGCAAAATAAGGCCCCCAATGAGAGGGATAAATCAGGTCGACAATACCAAGGGAGATATTATTCACTTGCCTTTGATTAGACTCGCCAAACAGCCCCCAGTGCTTTGGTGTACCACGCAGGCAATGAATTTCACGTAACTCGTTATCAGACAACGGGCGGAATATATTCCAGCATGCCCAACCCGTTAAGGCTGCTGCCACAATAAGCAGCCAAAACATAGTGACAACCGGACCAGTCAGCGCAAAAAAGAGTAATAACAACGCGACACAGATAACGGCCGCCTCTTTGACCCCGTTAGGACCATGCTGGGCGTACTCTTCTGCGGTTTCTTTGCGGATATTGAGTAGCTCAATGTGTTCACTTTCTTCTTTGAGAATTGACGCATTTTGTGCCGCAGAAGGCAAAATCGGTTGATAGGTTTTTTCTGGTTGATGATTTTTAAAGGTATATCCGTTAAGTGAAATCACCAATGGGATCGTCTGGGTTTGGATAAGCTCTACATCATTATCCTGAATGATATGCTGTTCCCATGAGGATGGCAGATGAACTTCAGTTGAATCAATATAATAAAGCCATTTATCAGGTTCGTTGTTTGCAACGCCATAACGGGTAATTGTGCGAGTAACCGAATAGACATTGTTACTTTTCGG
Organism: Pseudomonadota bacterium; assembly: GCA_041179305.1. Lineage (GTDB taxonomy): Bacteria > Pseudomonadota > Gammaproteobacteria > Enterobacterales > Enterobacteriaceae > Yersinia. The sequence continues at coordinate 12,263 of JBEGTQ010000077.1, forward strand.
GGTAAGTACTTGCTTTGCTGACGAAATATTGCCGTTGGTCAGCCTGCGTGAATCAAACCCTACTTGTGATTTGAAACCCAAGTTTTCTTGCTGATTGAGTAGATAGCTCTCAATATTACTCTGTTCTTCAGGAGTAAGTTTGCGGTAAGTCGGTTTGACGAACGGCATTGCAGCAGTTACGGAGGAAGGACGATGGAATCGAATCCACCACAGCAAACCGACCACGATCAGACTGATTAACAGTAAGGCCAATATTAAGACCATTGTGCTCTTTCTATTCCCATTAAAACGCTTCTGACTCACATCAACGCTATGTAAAAAATGCATAAATACAGTGTAGAGGCATATATACTCTTAGTACTTGAAGCCGCAGAGTTGTCAGCTACGCTCACTCACCCGAATCACTTAATGTCTGGGATTTGTTGACTTACTGTTTACCTTTAACTCCAGGTTTTTTCGGTATAACAGGGTTATTTCAGTGAGCTAGCTGTCGACGCGCTATTATTCATCAGATAACCTAATGCAAGTGCTCTTAAACTGCCCGTAGACTAATAAGAATAGCAAGACCAAAACATCGGCAATATCAGCATAATCCTATTTAAAAACATAATTTTTAACGTTTTTTTAGCTGAAAATGATTGAAAATCAACCGATTGAGTCTTGACTAAACTCGCCGCCACGTTAAAAACAGGTAAATTGTATCTAACTGACGTTGCGATAAAGGTTCTCATTAACGCACAATGTGAGCAAGTTCTAATAAAAATTTGCATAAAATATCGGGAAATTACTTATGGATAAAAAGTGGTCAATGGCATCATCATAAGGTCGATGTCATCAGGGCAGGGTCAGATGAGCGGTGACATTTTAATTTGGGGCTATCATGACATACTTACAAAAACCTAAAATTCTTAAAATAGAAACGATTGCCCGCTCCCGCTTATTTCATATCGAAACGGTTGATCTGGAGTTTAGCAATGGCGTGCAACGCGTTTATGAACGTATGCGGCCATCAAACCGTGAAGCTGTGCTGATTGTACCGATTATTGGCGATGATCTGCTGCTGATCCGTGAATATGCTGCCGGTATTGACGCGTATGAATTGGGGTTCCCAAAAGGCCTGATTGACTCAGGTGAAAAAATGGAGGAGGCCGCAAATCGCGAGTTAATGGAAGAGGTTGGATTTGGTGCTGAGTGTTTTGATTTTCTTTCCAGGTTGACGATGGCTCCTTCCTATTTTTCCAGCACAATGAACATCGTGATTGCACATGACCTTTACCCGCACAGCCTGGAAGGTGATGAACCTGAACCACTGCCACAAGTACGTTGGCCTATTGCCAATATGATGGCGCTCCTTGATGAACCGGATTTCTGTGAGGCGCGCAATGTCAGCGCCCTGTTTCTGGCGCAGGCATTTCTTAATAAGTTATTACCAGAGACAAAAAAACGGGGCTGACCTTGCGATCCTCGGTTTTTTGCCCGAATACTGCTGTCACATTAGTAAGTAACAGCAGCGACAAACATGATTATCAGAACAGCTCGTGAGCCTGGCCGTTATCCATCAGCGTAGTTCCCGCCTCGTGTACTGAATACTCAGTGGGTTGTGTCCCGTCGATAAAGAATTCAGGGCGGCTACCCGGCCCACCACCGGATAACTTACCGGTTTGTTTATCAATCACGACACTGACAATCCCCGGTGGGGGTGGCACGTCCTTCTCTGGCAAACCGTCAAGAGCTACTTTCATAAAATCATCCCATGCCGGCTGCGCTGTTTTCGCCCCCCCCTCCGCACCGAAGATCTGATCCGGTATGGCACCTGATGCAGTGCTGCGGCCTAAGTCACGGCGATGGTCATCGAAACCAACCCAGACTGTGGTCACAGTATCTGGGCCATAACCCGAGAACCAGGCATCTTTCGAGCTATTAGTGGTGCCTGTTTTACCACCGATATCTCTGCGTTTCAGGTCACGACCTGCACGCCAGCCGGTCCCCATCCAGCCCGGCTCACCGAAGATGTTGGAATTCAGTGCATCATGAATCAGGAACGCCAACGGCGTGCTAATAACATGAGGTGCATATTGCTGATCGCTGTTGATAGCAGTCTGAACTGGTGATACTTGCTCCAGTGCCGGCATTGGCACAGCACTCACGCTGCTGTTCTGAGAGGTTGCAACGTTCTCGGTGTTATCGTCAGACAGCACCACCGAGCGGTGAGTATCACCGTAAATTACCGGTAGATTACAGCTTTCGCAGACAATTTTAGGTCTCTCTTCAAACAGCACATGACCTACATCATTAGTGATTTTGGTAATAAAATAGGGATCGATCAGATAACCGCCGTTTGCCAGTACGGCGTAACCACGAACTAACTGCAACGGCGTAAATGAAGCAGAACCCAAAGCCAATGACTCTGAATGCACGATGTTCTGCGCCGGGAAACCAAATCGTTGCAGATATTCAGCGGCATAATCGACGCCCATTGCCCGCATTGCCCGCACCATTACCACATTTTTCGATTGCCCTAAACCCTGACGCAAACGAATTGGCCCATTATAAGTTGGTGGTGAGTTCTTTGGCCGCCAGTCCGTACCGGCGCCAGCATCCCAACGGGTAATCGGCAGATCGTTGAGGATAGTCGCCAGCGTAAGGCCTTTGTCCATCGCCGCAGTATAGAGGAACGGTTTAATATTCGAACCCGCCTGACGCAGCGCTTGAGTAACACGGTTAAATTTACTTTGATTAAAATCGAATCCGCCGACCAGCGCTTTAATTGCACCATTGTTCGGATCGATGGATACCAGTGCTGAGTTGACATCCGGCACTTGAGCCAACCACCAGTTATCTTCTACTTTTCTGACCCAGATTTGCTGGCCAGACTGCACCACATCAGTGACCTGTTTCGGTATTGATCCCTGAGCATTGTCAGATTTATACGGGCGCGCCCAACGCATACCAGACATAGGCAGTATCACATTGCTGCCATCAGCCAACATGGCGGTGGCTTGCATGGCATTCGCTTCGGTAACCACCGCAGGTAATAACGGGCCATGTATCTGCAGTGTTTTTAGCGAATCGATAATTTGCTCACGACCCCAGGCACTTTCACCCACTTTCCATAACACATTGGACGGGCCGCGATAACCATGACGCATATCATATGCCAATACGTTGGTACGTAATGAATGAACTGCCGCCAACTGGAGCCTTTTAGTAATAGTAGTATGAACCTGATAACCGTCGGTATAGGCATTTTCACCGTAACGCTTGATCATCTCTTGACGCACCATTTCTGACAAATAAGGTGCAGAGAAAGAGATTTGCGGCACATGGTAAATAGCGACTAACTTTTCACTACGTGCCTGGCTGTATTGTGCCTGAGTGATGTATTTCTCATCCAGCATACGTGACAACACGATATTACGGCGCGCAAGGGCGCGATCATGTGAGTAAAGCGGGTTAAAAGTCGATGGTGCTTTTGGCAACCCGGCAATCATTGCTATTTGGCTGAGAGTCAATTCATTGACCTCTTTACCGAAATAGACTTGCGCCGCAGCACCAACACCATAGGCTCGGTAACCGAGATAAATTTTGTTCAGATACAGTTCAAGAATCTCATCCTTGGTCAGTAACTGCTCAATTCGGGTTGCCAAAAACACTTCCTTGATTTTACGCATCAAGGTCCGTTCCGGGCTTAAGAAGAAGTTTCGCGCCAATTGCTGGGTGATAGTACTCGCCCCCTGAGAGGCATGACCTGACACGATGGCAATTGACGCCGCACGCAGAATACCCACTGGATCCACACCGTGATGCTCATAGAATCGGCTATCTTCCGTAGCAATAAACGCATGCACCATTTCTGGTGGAATCTGTTTTAGTGTCAAAGGGATACGACGCTTTTCACCATATTGGGCGATCAACTCGCCTTCCGCACTATACACCAGCATCGGTGTTTGCAGCCGGACATCTTTCAGTGTGGCAACGTTAGGTAGCTGAGGCTCAATATATTTGTACAGACCAAATATCGAGGCCGCTCCCAATAAAATGCAACACACCGCAAGGATCAAAAAATACTTTACGAACTTCACCTGAGATTTCCCATTCAATGTCAATTGGGCAGTTTATAAACAACCGCGCCGTAGTATAAAGGCAAGCCCGTAACATGGATACGTTCTTTTATCCTCTCTTTCGACATGGAGGTCGACAAATATGTACTCACAATATTGGCAGGTAGGGCTGGATATTCAAATGGAAGCTATACGCGCGCTGGCCGCTGTCAAGCGCCGCTATGGCTGGCAATTGCGCTACTGGTGGCATCAATCCTTACCTTCTGGCGCTTTGCGGGAGGGCATTTTGCATCAGCCAGATATTGTCAGCGAACAACTCAAATTATTACGTAAACAGTTACCACGAAACATCTCATTACGCATTGCCTTACCGGCGCAGCGCATACTGCAACATACCATCCCCACACCAGATAAGCGGCTGCGTGAGCCCGAGCGTGGCGATTTTATCAATGCCACTGCAAGCAAAGCCTTTCCGGTCAGCAGCCAGGCATTGTCGCTGGATCACCGTACGGCAACAGCATCTGATAGCGAAATAATCATTACTGCCGCCCGCCAGACAGAAGTGCATCAGTGGCAAGAGTGCCTTAGTCAGGCAGGATTACCATCACATGTGATTGATATAACCCCCTGTGCTTTACGTTACATGGCCACCGCAGCAGGGTTATCTGGAGCATATTGGTTAGTTCATCGGCTGGAAAATGAATGGTTGTGGGTTTCATCCAGTGATCTGCCATTTGATTATGGCGTCATCGTTCCTGATGCCGAGAGTGATGGACTGCAAGGCCTGCCGGCCGGCAGGAATGACCTACTTTCACTCTGGCTGGCGCAACTTCACACCCGCATACCCGAGGAGAGGGATACCCCTTTACGGGTGTATTACAGCAGTTCTTGCAATGAATCATTGCCTGAAAACATGATTGAGTGGTCGCCCTTCGCTGCTTTTGTTCAATACCAACCCCCATTACCACCGCTCCCTGCGGCATTTATTCTGGCAGGAGGGCTGGCATTACGCCCGGCAGACTACTGATGTATCAAGTCAATTTTATACCCTGGCGTATCGCGCAGCAGATAGCCCGTTTCCGTTTTTGGCGCAATACAGGGCTGTGTCATCTGGGGTTACTCGTTATTGGATTGATAGTGATGCAAATGCAATTGCGTAGCGAGCGCGCCCAGCTGCAAAACAATCTGGTGGTGTTATCGCACCAACAGGCCGTATTGAGTCAACGTCATCAGCTAACACAACAAGAAATGACGCGCCTGGCTGTGATGAAACGGCACTTCCAGCTTTATCAACAGGCACGGCAACCTGCACACCACTATTCTCACTTATTACAGCACTTGTCAGAGTATATACCCGATAGTTGCTGGTTGGTGGCACTGATACCGCAAGGCAACGCTGTGGTTTTCACTGCTATCAGCCGTGACTACGTAGCAATTAATACTTTTCTCACCATGTTAAGCCGCCAACCTCTACTTGAGAATGTGCGTCTGGAGGGAATTACCCAACGGGATGATGGCAACTTTCGCTTTATCGTGTGGGCCGATTGGCACGCAGGAGGCAGACTTAATGAATAAAGCCGTGATGAACAGAGCGCTAATGAATCGAACGTTACAGCGCTGGGCGAATAAGCCGGCCTGGCAACTCTATTTGTCGCTGTGGGGGCTGCTGGGGTTAATAGGTGTTATGGCTTACGGTGTAATATTGCGGCCTGAATGGGCGGAACGTAAGCGCCTTATTGATGAAATAACCCAACAGCAGCAAAACATCGATAATCAGCAATCCGTGCTAGTACAGTTACCTTCGATTTTGTCTCTTCGAGAACAGATTAATACATTGTTACAAAAAGAATTACTGACTAAAGAATGGCTCCCTGACGGCGCGGAAAAGCAACAGTTTGATCACTCTTTGGCCCATTTGGTTGGTGAATGGATTCGGCCATTTGGTGGTCAGGTAGTGCGCTGGCAGCGGGTAGTGGAACCGATAGAGAAGGACGCGGTAGACGCAGAAAACAATCAATATTTGCCAGACCAGAAAAAAAAATGGAATACGACATTGCGAGTAAATTTTTACGGGGCGCTGCATCTGTTCCATCAACTGTCTCTATCCCCTGTCCTGATCAACGTTATTGAGATTAATCGTGAAAACCACGCGTTGACGATAAAACTGAGCCTTAAGGATTATCCTCCCGAGAGGAAAAATGAATAACAACAAAAAATGGTGGGCTATCGCGCTGCTGGCACCAATGGTTTATGCCGATTCTTTATCGCCAGAACTCAAGAGGGTGAAGAATAACGGGCGTGACCCTTTTCAGGCGATATCGGTCACGCCTTGTGATGCTAAACAGGAAAAACTGACGGATTGGCAGTTACAAGGGGTTGTCAGCGGAATGGGTTATCAATCTGGCTGGGTGCGCAGGCCCGATGGTATCTGGCTGAAACTAATAGTAGGGGCATCGTTGTCAGCGAATTGGCAAGTTTCCTATATTGGCTCACGGCAGATGAACCTACAGCATATAAATCCCGATATCGGCTGCTCAGTCTTATCAGAAACAGCCGTGCTGCTGATGCGCTGAACGAATATGTCGCCAGGTAACGAGCCAGCATTAAAAGGAAGTAAACTGATGAAAATTAATGTAATTAAAACAAAATTCTGGTTTTTTCCATTGTTTGACCTTGCACCAGGATGGATAAAGTTAGTTCGTTATTTATTGCTTTATGGGGCTCTCAGTAGTCTATCCCTTGGCAGTGAAACATCTCATCGCGTTGCCGAAGGGCAATTGGTCTCACTGGAATTTCAGGATGCTCCTGTCACTGTGGTTTTACAGGCGCTGGCTGATTATCAGCAATTGAATCTGGTGGCGACATCCGGCGTCGGTGGTAATCTTAGTCTGAGATTAAATAAAGTGCCTTGGGAGCAGGCACTGGCGATAACATTGCGCATGAGCCGCCTGAAGGTCGAACGTGAGGGCGCAGTGATGATGGTTTTTACCGAGCAAGAGTTACAGGAAAAACAACAGCGGGCAGAACAAAAAGCACTGCCGGATTCGCTGAGTAATCTAATGTTGGCATTGCAGTATGCCGATGCTCAGCAAGTGGCCGATAGCCTGAACCTCCCTGAAGGTGGCATGCTTTCGCCTTTGGGCAGCGTGGTGGTAGATAAACGAACAAATACATTACTAATTCGCGATACTCCCGCTTCATTAACGTTATTAAAAATTTGGTTGGCGGAAATGGATTTGCCTTTACAGCAAGTTCAACTGGCTGCCCATATTGTGACTATGAGTCGTGAAAATTTGCATGAACTTGGTATGCGCTGGGGGATGGGAGACATAAGGAGCACAGCCCCACTTAGAATCAATGATTTCAATGTCAATTTACCACTGCCGAATGCGGCAATTAGTGCGGGGTTTAATGTTGCCCGTATTGGTGGACGCCTGCTAGAGCTTGAACTGAGCGCACTGGAACAAGAGAATCAGGTGGATATTATCGCCAGCCCAAGGTTAGTGACTTCGCATCAACAAACTGCCAGCATCAAGCAAGGTTCTGATATTCCTTATACTGTTTCCCGAGGTAAAAAAGGAGGGGCTACCATCGAGTTTAAAGAGGCAGTGTTAGGTATGGAGGTCACGCCGAAAATACTGCGCAATGGTAAAATTACCCTTAACTTGAAAATTAGTCAAAACATGCCAGGCATGGCGATAAAACGTGGCGATAATGAAACTTTGTTAATAGATAAGCAGGAAATTAAAACACAAATAACCGTCAATGATGGAGAAACCATCGTACTGGGCGGTATTTTCCAGCAAAAAAATAGTCAGGGTGTTAACAAAATTCCAATTCTGGCCGATATTCCTCTGTTAGGTGCGCTGTTTAAACAGGACTCTCGGGCGCAAACCCGACGAGAACTGGTAATTTTCATCACACCAAGGTTAATTACCAACTGAATTCTGTGAGATACTGTTTTAGGAAAACAGGTCAATTTTAGTGAATTTTTGCGATTTTTTATGTGATAGGAGGTTTCTAAATTTGACGCTGCGTCCGATTTAGCTTACAAGGGTTACCGAATTGAGCTCCGAGGTTTTTAATAACGTTGATACGCCGATAAAAACGTATGGTTTCCCTCCCACGACGTGTACAACGATTTATTCGGTTGCCAAATTACCAGAAGTGCTGAGATAATTTTCCGTCTGATCTCACACTGTCGCTCATGAGGTTTCAGTTTAGGTCCCGTCGCTGATTTTATTGGCGGGGCGGGTTATCATTAACGAATAGTCTTAGTAATACCAAAAACATGGCAGAGAAACGCAATATCTTTCTGGTTGGGCCTATGGGTGCCGGCAAAAGCACTATTGGTCGTCAGTTAGCTCAGCAACTCAATATGGAGTTTTTCGACTCCGATCAAGAAATTGAGCGACGTACCGGAGCTGACGTGGGCTGGGTATTCGACGTGGAAGGTGAAGAAGGTTTCCGCGATCGCGAAGAAAAAATTATTAATGAATTGACAGAAAAACAGGGCATTGTTCTGGCAACCGGTGGAGGTTCTGTTAAATCCAGAGAAACTCGTAACCGTTTATCAGCCCGTGGCGTTGTGGTGTATTTAGAAACCACAATTGAGAAGCAGTTGGCCCGTACACAGCGTGATAAAAAACGGCCATTGTTACAGGTTGACGCGCCTCCGCGTGAAGTGCTAGAAGCACTGGCAAAAGAACGTAATCCGTTGTACGAAGAAATTGCAGATGTCACCATCCGCACTGACGATCAAAGCGCGAAAGTTGTTGCTAACCAGATCATCAACATGCTGGAAAGTAATTGATTTTAGAATTTTACTCATGCCTGTGTGGGCGTAAGTTAAGAAGGCTACTGAGCGCGACATGGAGAAAATTACTGTCACGTTAGGGGAACGTAGTTACCCTATTACGATTGCTGCTGGTCTATTTAATGATCCAGCCTCTTTTAAACCGCTAAAGGCGGGCGACCAGGTTATGCTGGTGACCAACCAAACACTGGTTCCGCTCTATCTGGATTTAGTCCAAAAAGTGCTGGAGCAAGCGGGTATTCAAGTTGATCAGGTGATTTTACCTGATGGTGAGCAGTATAAATCTTTAAGCGTTCTGGAGCAGGTATTTTCTGCCCTTCTGGAAAATCTGCACGGTCGTGATACTACGCTTGTCGCCTTAGGCGGCGGTGTAGTGGGCGACCTGACCGGTTTTGCCGCAGCTTGCTACCAGCGTGGTGTTCGTTTTATTCAGGTTCCGACTACATTACTTTCTCAAGTGGATTCTTCCGTCGGTGGTAAAACCGCAGTGAACCATCCTTTGGGCAAGAACATGATTGGTGCTTTCTACCAGCCAGCATCGGTAGTAATAGATCTTAATTGTCTTAAAACACTCCCTCAGCGTGAGTTTGCTTCCGGCTTAGCTGAAGTTATCAAATACGGCATCATTCTTGATGCCGCTTTCTTCGATTGGTTGGAAAATAATATCGACGCACTTTTAGCACTGGATATGTCAGCGCTAGCTTACTGCATCCGTCGTTGCTGTGAACTAAAAGCCGATGTTGTTGCTGCCGATGAACGTGAAGATAACGGGATGCGCGTTTTACTGAATTTGGGCCATACTTATGGCCATGCCATTGAAGCTGAAATGGGTTATGGCATCTGGTTACATGGTGAAGCCGTTGCAGCAGGCATGGTGATGGCTGCACACACTTCACGTCGATTGGGTCAGTTCTCTGCAAATAATGTTGAGCGTATAAAGAAATTGTTTTTACGTGCTGGTTTACCTATCTGTGGGCCGCAGGAAATGACACCGGAATCTTATCTGCCATACATGATGCGAGATAAAAAAGTGCTGATGGGCGAACTTCGTCTGGTACTGCCAACAGCTATTGGCAGGTCAGAAATCCGTGGTGGTATTGCACATAACGTAGTGTTGGCAGCCATCGCTGATTGCCAGTGATAAAAATGGCATAAGCGCGACGTAAATAAATTTTATATTCATAAGTACGATGATCATAGGCATCTATGATGCTGTATGATGAAGTATCATATTATTTCGCAGCAGGCGGTTTCAGCCTGTTTGCTGTCAGTAAAATCAATCAGCCGGATCGCATTCACACATGCGGCAGGCTTTTGCCTCTAATTGGAGGGTTTAGATGGATGATTTAAAACCGGAAGACGATCTGAAACCAGATAGCAGTGACCGTCGTCCTACTCGCTCTCGCAAGCCCACTGCTGGGCCTAAACTTGCTGTCTCACGCCAACACATGATGATTGGCATCGGCATCTTGGTTTTGCTATTGATTATTATCGCCATCGGTTCAGCGCTGAAAGCACCGACTGAACATGAAGCTTCTCAGCGGAATCCTAACGTAGATGCGGCTAAAACTATCAATTTTTCTGACTCATCTTCACTAACCAGTGGCAGTAGTACCCAACCGGGCGTAGCAAATCATGTCAACGATGGCCGTAATGCTAATAGCGCTCAGCCACTGGATATCAGTGCGCCGCCAATTTCTCCGACGCCAACTGAGGCCGTACCACCGTCGGTTGCGAACAGCCCGACTCAACGGGTCGAATTGCCAGGCAACATGTCAGACGCACTGTCGCAGACTCAAGGGCAGGTGGCTACCTTGTCTCAGAACATGAATGATGGGCACACCTCAACATTGCCCACTGCACCGGCAACGGTTTCGGGTGCCAAAGGCTCTAAAGTAACAGCAAATGGCGAAATCATTACTCATCCGGAGCAGAAACACCCCGCAGTTGAGTCCAAATCACCAGCTACCACCCGTAAAAAACCAACAACAGCGGTCACCCCTGCAACCGCTACTGTGAGCGGTAAATCCAGTAACAGTGCATTGAAAAATGCACCGGCTGGCCACTTCACGTTGCAACTGAGCAGTGCATCGCGCTCAGATACGTTGAATGTTTATGCGAGGCAGCAAAAATTAATTGACTATCATGTGTATGAAACCAAACGTGATGGCAAACCTTGGTACATTTTAGTGAGTGGTAATTACGCATCTTCAGCAGACGCAAAAAGGGCAATCACGACGCTACCAGCCGATGTTCAGGCGAAAAAACCGTGGGTTAAACCTGTACAACAAGTACAGCAAGACCTTAAAAAATAAATCATTCTTATTTGTGCGCTGATGTGCTGTTTTAAACAGAGTACAATCTGCCGCTTTGAATTATTAAGTAGCTAACTCACTGCATGAAGAAAAACCGCGCTTTTTTAAAATGGGCTGGTGGAAAATATCCGCTGGTTGATGACATACGACGCCATCTTCCAGCGGGCAACTGCCTGATAGAGCCATTTGTTGGTGCGGGTTCAGTGTTTCTTAATACTGAGTACGAGTCTTACATACTGGCTGATATCAACAGCGATCTTATTAATCTCTACAATATCGTGAAGTTACGCACAGATGACTTTGTGGGTGACGCTCGCGTTTTATTCACGGGCGATTTCAATAATTCCGAGCATTTTTACCTGCTACGGCAAGAGTTTAACGCCAGTACTGATGTTTATCGCCGTGCGCTATTGTTTCTCTATCTTAATCGCCATTGTTATAACGGCCTGTGTCGTTATAATTTGAGCGGCCAATTCAATGTGCCTTTTGGTCGCTACAAAAAACCCTACTTCCCCGAAGCAGAACTGTATTGGTTTGCTGAAAAATCGCGAAATGCCGTATTTGTTTGTGAGCATTATCAGGAAACGCTATTAAAAGCCGTGCATGGCGCAGTGGTTTACTGCGATCCTCCGTATGCGCCATTGTCAGCGACGGCGAACTTTACGGCGTATCACATCAATAATTTTGTTATTGCAGATCAACAGAACCTGGCTCGCCTGGCTTATCAGCTTTCGGCTGAAAATAACATTCCGGTTCTTATCTCTAATCACGACACTGAATTGACGCGCAATTGGTATCATCAGGCATCACTGCACGTAGTGAAAGGGCGTCGTACTATCAGCCGTAATGCTCTTGGCCGTAGTAAAGTGAACGAGCTTTTGGCGCTGTATTCTTGAGTGGGACCAACGCTCAGTAAAGATTCAAATCCAGGTTACCCGATATTTGATAAAGCAAAAAACACGTTTGGAGAAGCGGATGAAACAGTTTTTAATTGCCCCCTCTATTCTGTCAGCTAATTTTGCCCGGTTGGGTGAAGATACTGCCAAGGTGCTCGCTGCCGGTGCTGATGTCGTGCACTTTGATGTGATGGACAATCATTACGTCCCTAACCTCACCATCGGGCCAATGGTGTGCCAGGCTCTGCGTGATTACGGTATTACCGCACCTATCGACGTGCATCTGATGGTGAAACCGGTTGACCGTATCGTCCCAGATTTTGCCAAAGCCGGTGCGACTTACATTTCATTCCATCCCGAAGCCTCTGAGCACGTTGACCGCACCCTGCAACTGATCAAAGAGCATGGCTGTAAGGCCGGTCTGGTGTTCAATCCTGCCACCTCACTGAGTTACCTTGATTATGTGATGGATAAACTGGACGTCATCTTATTGATGTCGGTAAACCCGGGTTTCGGCGGTCAGTCATTTATTCCTGAAACACTGAACAAGTTGCGTCAGGTACGTAAACTGATTGATGACGGCGGTTACGACATTCATCTGGAAGTCGATGGTGGCGTCAAGGTCGATAACATTCGTCAGATAGCGGCAGCGGGTGCCGACATGTTTGTCGCAGGTTCGGCTATTTTCAATCAGCCGGATTATACCGCAGTGATTGATGCCATGCGCAGTGAACTGGAAATGTCTACCCATGACTAAATTCGGCTCTATTCGCGGTGTGGCATTCGATCTGGACGGCACATTGGTTGACAGTGCCCCGGGTTTGGCCAGTGCCATTGATATGGCATTACAGCATCAGGGTTTGCCGGTTGCTGGTAAGGCACTGGTTTCGACCTGGATTGGCAATGGTGCTGATGTTTTGATTGAGCGCGCGCTGCGCTGGGCGGGTCGCGAACCAGATGCTAACGCTGTGGCACGCACTCGCGAGCTGTTTAATAGCGAATACGCTAAATCTATTGAGCAAGGGAGCCAGCTATTTCCACAAGTGAAAGCCACGCTGACGCGCCTGAAGGGCAGTGGTTTACCGATAGGGCTGATCACCAACAAGCCGACGCCGTTTATTGCCCCTCTGCTGGCATCACTGGATATCGCGGATTATTTCTCGGTGATTATTGGCGGCGATGATGTGGTGGTGAAAAAACCGCATCCGGCGCCGTTGTATTTGCTGTTAGCTAAACTTGGCCTGCGTGCCAGCGAAATGCTGTTTGTGGGGGATTCGCGCAATGACATTATGGCCGCACAGGCGGCAGGTTGCCCCTGCATTGGGCTGACCTATGGATATAACTATGGCGAAACAATTGCCACCAGCCACCCCGATTGCGTGCTGGAGCATTTTGCCGATCTGTTGCCCGCTATTGGGCTGTTATCTTTAAAAGATCAGGAAGTATAAAATGAGTAATCCCACTGAGTTAACTGCTGTATCCAGTAAACCAATCAAGCCTATCGTATTCAGCGGCGCGCAACCGTCCGGCGAATTGACCATTGGCAATTACATGGGTGCGTTGCGTCAGTGGGTGCAGATGCAGGATGAGTATGATTGCATTTATTGCATCGTTGACCTGCATGCGATTACAGCCCGTCAGGATCCATCACTATTACGCAAAAGAACCTTAGACACACTGGCGTTGTATCTGGCCTGTGGTATCGACCCGCAGAAAAGCACCATTTTTGTTCAGTCCCATGTGCCTGAACACTCTCAGCTAGGCTGGGCGCTGAACTGTTATACTTATTTCGGCGAACTAAGCCGCATGACCCAGTTCAAAGACAAATCAGCCCGTTATGCTGAAAACATCAACGCCGGTCTGTTTGATTATCCGGTATTGATGGCAGCGGATATTTTGCTATACCAGACCAATCAGGTGCCAGTGGGGGAAGATCAAAAGCAACATCTGGAACTGAGCCGCGATATTGCCAGCCGTTTCAATAAGCTGTACGGCGACATTTTTAAAATTCCTGAGCCATTTATTCCGAAAGCCGGGGCGCGGGTGATGTCTTTGCAAGAACCGGGCAAAAAAATGTCCAAATCTGATGACAACCGTAATAACGTCATTGAATTGCTGGAAGATCCGAAATCAGTAATGAAAAAGATCAAGCGTGCGCTAACTGACTCCAACGAGCCAGCCGTTATCCGTTATGACGTAGAAAAGAAAGCCGGTGTTTCTAACTTGCTGGATATCTTGTCGGGCGTGACCGGCCAATCTATTCCTGAGCTGGAAGCCCAGTTTGCAGGCAAAATGTATGGTCATTTGAAAGGTGTGGTTGCGGATGCTGTTTGTGAAATGTTGAGCGAGCTACAGGACAGTTATCACAAATATCGCGCAGATGAAGTTTATCTGCAATCAGTGATGCGTGAAGGCGCTGCCAAGGCTCGTGCTCGAGCACAAGAGACACTGGTAAAAGTCTATGAAGCCATTGGTTTTGTTGCGGCTCTGTCGCGTTAACGGCGGCAGGTCAACAAAAATGGTATTGCCGTTTATTTAGGCAGCCAACAGATAAAATTGTTCCGCGGCTGACAACCCATCATTTTGCAGATGTTGATATGCTCCTTTACGTATCATATGTATCAGTTCAATGCGAGCCAGGATCGTCTGTGCCCGTCGAAACAATTTGAATCCCAACATTGGGTGTGTTCGCCGTTTAATGTTTCGGTGATCCTGTTCCACAAGGTTGTTCAGGTACTTGCTCTGCCTGATGGTCATCCTTTCTTCTTCTGGTTTGTCGGCGTTGAGTGTAGTCAGCGCTACCCTGTTGGCACCACTTTTATCGATAGTGACCACTTCGGGTTCGCCGTGGTATCGAATGGCCTTGCGAAAAAAGCGTAGTGCAGCTACAGCATCCCGTTTGGCGGTCAGCAGGAAGTCGATGGTCTGGCTGAAGTATCCACCGCGCGGTACAGACATTTCCACTGGCCTTTGATTTTGATGTAGGTCTCATCCATTCGCCACCGAGGTCGCATGCTACGCTTATGCCGACGGAAAGCTTTATCCAACAAAGGCACCAGGCGTATAACCCAGCGGTGTAACGTGGAATGGTCAACGGCAATACCGCGTTCAGTCATTATCTCTTCGAGATTGCGCAGGCTCAGTGAATAGGCGAGATACCAGCGAACACATTGTGCGATAGCATCGACGGGATAATGCAGGCGACGGAAGGCTTTTCTTATCAGAGACATGGGCAGGTAACATCAGAAAAAACAGCATGTTACCGGACTGCACCTTAATGCGACATAACAGGCTAAAACCGCCTTAAATATCAGTTTGTTAAGTGAAATTGCAACCTTGCCCTGTCCATGCACCAACGCCAAAGAAAGAGGAATGATCCGCTGCACAGCGGTGGTGCAGCGGATATGGGCTTGAGTTTAGCCCTGAATCAGATTAGGGATTTTCACATCAGGGTTCACGTCAGCGTCATAATCCACACCGTCAACGGCGAAACCAAACAGGTTTAAGAACTCAGCTTTATAACCTGTAAAATCAGTCAGTTGATAGATATTGTCGTTGGTAACCTGATTCCACAACGCTTGCACGCGGTTTTGAATTTCTGGGGTAAGTTCTTTGTAGTCAGCACGCAAACGGCCATCTGCATCGATTTGTGGCGCTTCGCCACACAGGCTGTCTTTATACAAGGAATAAACCTGTTCGATACAACCTTCATGAGTGCCTTGCTCTTTCATCACTTTGAACAACAATGACAGATACAATGGCATCATTGGGATAGCGGAGCTGGCTTGAGTCACAACCGCTTTCAGCACGGATACACGGGCATCGCCGCCGCCATGAGCGGAGAGGGTCTCGCGGATAGCCAGAACTTTTTGATCCAGATCTTTTTTAGCTGCGCCGATTGAGCCGTTCCAATAGATATCATGAGTAATTTTCTCACCCAGATAAGTAAAGGCGGTGGTTTGTGCACCTTCAGCCAGCACGCCTGCTTGCAGCAGTGCATCAATCCACATTTGCCAATCTTCGCCACCCATTACCGCAACCGTGTTGTCGATCTCGCTTTGGCTTGCCGGTTGTAGCACCATTTCTTTGATAACTTCTTTATCGGTATCTAAACCTCGGAATGTAACTTCATGGCCGATTGGCTTCAGTGTGGAGTTAAACACTTCACCGGTTTTTGGATGCGTGCGACGTGGTGAAGCCAGACTGTAGATAACCTGATCAACCTGACCCAAATCTTGCCTGATAGCCTCGATCGTCAGTTTTTTGATCTCATCGGAGAACGCATCGCCGTTGATGCTTTTCGCATACAAGCTTTTCTGCTCGGCGAACTTGTGGAACGCGGCACTATTGTACCAACCGGAGGTACCGGGTTTACCTTCTTCACCTGGGCGTTCAAAGAACACACCCAGCGTATCGGCACCACAACCAAACGCTGCTGTGATGCGAGCCGCCAGCCCGTATCCCGTTGATGCACCAATCACTAATACTCGTTTGGGACCGTTAGCGATTGCGCCTTCTGCTGTGACATAATCGATCTGCTTTTTGACGTTAGCTTCACAGCCCGCGGGATGTGCAGTCACACAGATAAAGCCGCGTACACGTGGTTTTATAATCATGGATACCTCAGTTTATGAATAAAGTTAAGTGTTCGAGCTACCGTCGATTCGGACGCATAGAGCTGAGGCAGATTATCAAAATTAGCGATAATCTGCTCCAGCTCTATGGCATCACACTCATTTTCCAATACAAAAACTGGAGAAAATTCGCCCCAGTAAGTCATCTGAGCTAAATTCGCCGGTAATTTCACTCAATGATTGTTGTGCTAAACGCAGCTCCTCCGCCAGTAATTCACCAGCGTAAGTGCTTACTAACTGTTCGTGACCCTGTGCTAAATGCTGTGCGGCGGTTTCCAGTGCTTGTAAATGGCGTCGGCGTGCCAGGAAGCCCCCTTCAATGTTGTTGGTAAAACCCATGCTCTGTTTGAGATGGCTACGCAGCAGGTCAATACCTTCACCGGTTCGGGCTGACAGGCGCATTAGTGAGTGACCATTTACTTCCGTCAGACCTAACGTTTCATCAGTAATGTCGGCTTTATTGCGTATCACAGTGATCGGGAGTGTAGAGGGCAAACGCGCCATAAACTCTGGCCAGATAGCGGCCGGTTCAGTGGCATCTGTGGTGGTGCCATCAACCATAAACAGTACGCGATCAGCTTGTTCTATCTCGTTCCACGCACGTTCAATACCGATGCGCTCAACTTCGTCACCGGCTTCACGTAAGCCAGCGGTATCGATGATATGCAGTGGCATGCCATCAATATGAATATGTTCTCGTAAAACATCACGAGTTGTCCCTGCGATATGGGTCACAATTGCCGCTTCACGTCCCGCTAACGCATTGAGTAAACTCGATTTACCGGCGTTTGGGCGGCCAGCAATAACCACTTTCATCCCTTCGCGCAGTAAACTGCCTTGCCTGGCTTCGGTGCGCACCTGCGTAAGAGAGTCCATCACACTGTTTAATTGGCCTTCAATCTTCCCATCAGAAAGGAAGTCAATTTCCTCATCCGGGAAGTCAATGGCAGCTTCGACGTAGATTCGCAAGTGAGTAAGTGCTTCCACCAATTGATGGATTTTAACTGAAAATGCGCCCTGTAATGAGTTCACCGCCGAACGCGCTGCTTGCTCTGAACTGGCGTCAATCAGATCGGCAATGGCTTCTGCCTGGGCTAAATCCAGTTTGTCGTTTAAAAATGCGCGCTCAGAGAATTCGCCCGGGCGGGCAATGCGCAGCCCAGGCAGAGCCAGAATGCGTTTTAACAGTAAATCCAGTATAACCGGACCACCATGACCTTGCAGTTCCAGCACGTCCTCGCCAGTGAAGGAATTCGGGCCAGGGAAATAAAGAGCGATACCTTGATCCAGCGTACTGCCATTTGCATCTTTAAATGGCAGATAATCGGCATAACGTGGCTTGGGTAACTTACCCAGAACCGCCTGTGCAACCTCTGCGGCAGCACGACCTGAAATACGCAGTATGCCAATGCCCCCCCGGCCTGGGGGTGTTGCTTGAGCGACGATAGTATCAGTGGTGCTCATGGTTATTTCTCTCTTTAAAAAGAATAAGGCGGTCATATTGACCGCCCTTTGGTACTCATGATTACCGTTATGGATTATTTTTTCTTGTCGCGGCTGTGTAGGCCACGTTTTTCCAGACCACGATAAATCAACTGTTGTTGCAGGATGGTCACCAGGTTACTGACGATATAGTACAGTACCAGACCCGCCGGGAACCACAGGAAGAACACAGTGAAGATAACTGGCATGAAGGTCATAATCTTCTGCTGCATCGGGTCAGTCACGGTAGTTGGTGACATCTTCTGAATGAAGTACATGGTGATACCCATCAGAATTGGCAGAATATAGTACGGGTCTTGTGCTGACAGGTCATCAATCCACAGAATGAATGGCGCATGGCGCAATTCAACGGAACTCATCAACATGTAGTACAATGCCAGAAAGATAGGCATCTGAATGATCAGCGGTAAGCAGCCACCCAGCGGGTTAACCTTCTCAGCTTTGTACAGTGCCATCATTTCCTGACTCATACGTTGCTTATCGTCACCGATACGCTCACGCATGGCAGCCAGTTTAGGCTGTAGCAAACGCATTTTCGCCATCGAGGTGTATTGCGCTTTAGTCAGCGGGTACATGATACCGCGCACGATAAAGGTAATCACGATGATGGAGAAGCCCCAGTTACCGACAAAACTGTGAATGAATTTTAGTAGTTTGAACAGTGGCTGAGAGATAAACCATAACCAACCATAGTCAACAGTCAGATCCAGATGTGGCGCAATGGCTGCCATTTTGTCCTGAATTTCCGGGCCAACCCACAAAGTCGCACCCAGTTGTTTCGTTTCACCGGGTTGAATAATAACTGGCGCACCTTTGAAGCCGATAGCCGCCAAACCATTACCCAAATCGGAAGAGTAGAAGGTGTTGGTTTCATTAGCTGCTGGGATCCAGGCGGTTGCGAAATACTGCTGCAACATGGCTACCCAGCCACCGTTGGTAGTGATGTCGAGACTTTTGTCTTCGATATCACTAAAGCTGTATTTTTTATATTTAGTGTCATCAGAAGAGTAAGCCGCACCACGATACGTATGCAACGCAAAGTTATTGCTGCCGGTATCACGGTGTTTAGGCAAGTTGATACTTTGTTTCAATTGGCCAAACAACGTCAGCTCTAACGGGGCAGCAGAGGCATTTTTAACATGATAATTCACGCTGATGGCGTAATCATTACGTTTCAGCACGAAGGTCTTGGTGAAAACAGAACCGTCTTTATCGGTGAAGGTCAATGGAATACGCAGTTCATCCTGACCATCAGCCAATACAAAATGGGTTTGAGCCGCTTCAAACAGTGGGCGCTCACCGTTAGCTGGATTATCCGGGCCACTTTTGCCGGTCAGGCCACTTTGCGCCTGATAAACGAACGCTGGTGTGGTTTCCAGTAATTCAAACGTTTTGTCTGCACCCAGAGTATCTGGGTAGGCTTGCAGGTTAGCCTGCTCGATATCGCCGCCACGGGTATTAATGGTCAGAGACAGCACATCAGTTTTTACAGTAATCAGTTGACCCTGACCACTGCCGGGTACAGCCTGGCTTGTTTTATCACCGGTAGCAGTATTCGCAGTCTGTTGTGTGGCCTGAGCAGCCGGCTGTGGATTGTTGTCCACTTGCCAGGCTTGCCAGATCATGAAAGACACGAACAGCAGCGCGATGAGTAGAAGATTACGTTGCGAATCCATCGTTAGTGTTCTCTGTTATCGTCAGGTTTCGGCGGCACGGGATCATTGCCACCTGTGTTCAAAGGGTGGCATTTTAATACGCGTTTCAGTGTTAACCAACTGCCTTTTATCATGCCAAACCGGCGCAATGCCTCAATTCCGTAATGAGAGCACGTCGGATGAAAACGACAACGCGGCCCCAGCAACGGGCTAATCACGAGCTGATAGCCCCTGATTAGCACGATCAGGATGCGGGAGCCTGGCGACAGTGGCGACGCCATAATTTTTCCAACGCGTCCGTCAACGCACAGTTATCGAGATCAGCCACACCCTTTTTCACCAAAACGACAAAATCCATAGACGGCAACGTATGCTGATGTAAACGGAAACTTTCGCGTGTTAAGCGCTTTATCCGGTTACGTTCATGAGCACGTTTGACATGTTTTTTGGCGACGGTAAGACCGATGCGGGGATGCCCCAGCACATTCAGGCGGCCGAGGATGGTGATTTGCGGCGTGCCAGCTCGTTGTGGCTGCTGGAAGACGAAAGTGAAATGGCTGGGAGTTAACAAACGTAACTCCCTAGGAAATGCTAGCTTAACCATTGAGATGGTTAGCTTTTATTACTTAGAAACAGTCAGACGAGTACGGCTTTTCGCACGACGGCGAGCCAGAACTTGACGACCATTTTTGGTGGCCATACGAGCGCGGAAACCGTGGCTACGGTTGCGCTTCAATACGGACGGTTGGAAAGTGCGTTTCATAGCGATTTCTACCTAAACTTAAATAATTACTGATTCAGTAAACGCGTCTGGCTGCTCGGAGTGAAACACCGACGCCTTAATCGCAACATATAAAGAAGCCGGATTGTAATAATTGTACAGTCCTGAGTCAATTGACATTGCGCCTGACCGCACAGAAGTTTTCTGTATCGGGAGTTTACCAAGAGCCTGCCTGCCCGTGTTTACCATTGGTTTCTTTTTAGCCAAGGCCACCAAGGGTACAGACATCACACGCAGGGGTGAGGATTATACGGACTCCCGGATAAATCGCAAGGAACACTGCGGCGATCTTTGGTGGATTAAGTACGGATCCGTTACCGGGGAAGGGGAGGATTATCCCTCTGGATTCTGAAATATTTTGCGATCATTAACGATGAGGTGCACGAAAAGGTGTGAGCTGGGTTACACTCCCGGTAGAATTTATGGCCTGTGGATAAAAAGGATCTAATCTGTGAGGAAGAGGAGGATCTATTGCTCCTTTTGCGCTATGATCCGCCATTCTGATTACATCCGCTGCTCTGGGAGAGCTATCCTGGGATCTTGGGGGATATGAATCGTAAAAACAACCGAAAAACAGTCCGCATGTCACTTTAGCTTGCTACAGGCCTTGTTGGCGTGTGTCAAAAACGATGAGTTACAAAAAATCCTGATTTCTTTCTTTTATTGATCTTGTTCGAGTGGAGTTCGCCGTGTCACTTTCGCTTTGGCAGCAGTGTCTTGCCCGATTGCAGGATGAGTTACCTGCCACAGAATTTAGTATGTGGATACGCCCCCTACAGGCGGAACTGAGCGACAATACTCTGGCGCTTTACGCCCCTAATCGTTTTGTATTGGATTGGGTTCGTGATAAATACTTAAACAATATCAATGGATTACTTAATGACTTTTGTGGTTCCGAGGTTCCCTTACTGCGTTTTGAAGTAGGGAGTAAACCAGCGGTAAGAGTACACAGTTATCCCGTTACAGCCAGCGTTAACGTACCTGCGGCTCCGGTTATCCGCAATGCACCTGTACGCCCGAGTTGGGACAGTTCGCCCGCTCAACCTGAACATTCTTACCGTTCGAATGTCAATCCGAAGCACACATTTGATAACTTCGTAGAAGGTAAATCCAACCAACTCGCGCGTGCTGCTGCACGTCAGGTTGCTGATAATCCGGGTGGTGCTTATAACCCGTTATTCCTTTATGGTGGTACAGGTTTGGGTAAAACTCACCTGTTACATGCGGTGGGGAATGGTATTATAGCGCGTAAAGCTAATGCAAAAGTGGTTTACATGCATTCGGAGCGTTTTGTGCAAGATATGGTTAAAGCCTTGCAGAACAACGCAATAGAAGAATTTAAACGCTATTATCGTTCGGTTGATGCACTATTAATTGATGATATTCAGTTCTTTGCCAATAAAGAGCGTTCCCAAGAAGAGTTCTTCCATACCTTTAATGCCTTGTTAGAAGGTAATCAGCAAATCATTCTGACCTCGGATCGCTATCCAAAAGAGATCAATGGGGTAGAAGACCGTTTGAAATCGCGATTTGGCTGGGGACTGACGGTAGCGATTGAGCCACCAGAACTCGAAACCCGTGTTGCGATTTTGATGAAGAAAGCGGATGAAAATGATATTCGCTTACCGGGTGAGGTCGCGTTCTTTATTGCCAAGCGTCTGCGTTCCAACGTTCGTGAGCTGGAAGGGGCATTAAACCGTGTTATTGCCAATGCCAACTTTACGGGTCGGGCCATTACCATTGATTTTGTTCGTGAAGCTTTGCGTGACTTGCTGGCATTGCAGGAAAAGCTGGTTACTATCGATAATATTCAAAAAACTGTTGCAGAATATTATAAAATTAAGGTTGCTGACTTGCTCTCCAAACGACGTTCTCGTTCAGTAGCCCGCCCGCGTCAAATGGCGATGGCACTGGCAAAAGAGCTAACCAACCACAGCCTGCCTGAAATCGGCGATGCGTTTGGTGGCCGCGACCATACCACGGTGTTGCATGCTTGCCGCAAGATAGAGCAATTGCGTGAAGAAAGTCACGACATCAAAGAAGATTTTTCTAACTTAATCAGAACATTATCCTCATAGCGCTATGAAATTTATCATTGAACGTGAGCATCTGCTAAAACCGTTGCAACAGGTCAGTAGCCCATTGGGTGGGCGCCCTACATTGCCAATTCTGGGTAATTTGTTACTGCAAGTGACGGAAGGTTCCTTGCTGCTGACCGGTACCGATCTGGAAATGGAGATGATCGCCCGGGTTGCACTCTTTCATCCTCACTCTCAGGGTGCAACCACCGTGCCGGCTCGGAAGTTTTTTGATATTTGGCGAGGTTTGCCGGAAGGGGCGGAAATCACGGTTGCACTGGATGGTGATCGTTTGCTGGTGCGCTCTGGTCGCAGTCGCTTCTCGCTGTCTACCCTGCCCGCAGCCGACTTCCCTAATCTGGATGATTGGCAGAGCGAAGTGGAATTCACCTTACCGCAAGCGACATTGAAACGTCTGATTGAGTCCACACAGTTCTCGATGGCTCATCAGGATGTGCGCTATTACTTGAACGGCATGCTATTTGAGACCGAAGGCGCAGAGCTACGTACTGTCGCAACTGACGGTCACCGCCTGGCGGTATGTTCAATGCCAATCGGGCAGACATTACCTTCATACTCGGTGATCGTACCGCGTAAAGGTGTGATGGAACTGGTCAGGTTACTTGATGGTGGTGACACACCGCTGCGTCTGCAAATCGGCACTAACAACATCCGTGCTCATGTAGGCGATTTTATTTTCACCTCTAAGCTGGTTGATGGCCGTTTTCCTGATTATCGCCGCGTATTACCGAAGAATCCCGACACAACGCTGGAAGCGAGTTGTGATCTGCTAAAACAAGCCTTTGCCCGGGCTGCTATTTTGTCTAATGAGAAGTTCCGTGGCGTCCGGCTTTATGTGAGCCAAAATCAACTCAAGATCACCGCCAATAACCCAGAACAGGAAGAGGCGGAAGAAATCCTTGATGTTAGCTACGATGGGGCAGAAATGGAGATCGGTTTCAACGTTAGCTATGTACTTGATGTGCTTAATGCACTGAAGTGTGAAGATGTGCGCCTGCTACTGACTGATTCGGTATCCAGTGTACAGATTGAAGATGGCGCCAGTCAGGCTGCGGCTTATGTTGTCATGCCAATGCGTCTTTGAACTATAGCGGGCTATCTTATTTGCCGCTTGGGGTTGAGCAGTGCTCACCATCCTCACGTACATTAAGTACGCTCCGGTGGTTGTGAGCTGTCCGCACCCCATCTGTCTGCGACAATTACACCCTCTTTCAGAGGTAATGCGATAACGCCCTTGATGGTTTGATGTTCGATAATGAAGAAATTTGCAGCATGGCTCTGACACGGTTGTTAATTAAAGATTTTCGCAATATTGAATCGGCAGACTTGGCGCTGGCACAGGGGTTTAACTTTTTAGTTGGCCCCAACGGTAGCGGTAAAACCAGTGTGTTGGAGGCGATTCATACCCTTGGTCATGGTAGGGCTTTTCGTAGTTTACAAGCGAGCAGAGTGATCCGTCACGAATGTGCCGGGTTTGTGCTACATGGCCGAATTGAAGTGAATGAACGTCAATCATCTGTCGGGTTGAGTAAAAGCCGACAGGGTGATAGCAAAGTGCGTATTGATGGCACTGACGGCCACAAAGTAGCTGAATTGGCGCAAATGCTGCCAATGCAATTAATCACTCCTGAAGGGTTTACTTTATTGAATGGCGGGCCAAAGTTCCGGCGCGCTTTTTTAGACTGGGGTTGCTTTCATAATGAACCCAGTTTTTTTATGGCCTGGAGCAATCTGAAAAGATTACTTAAGCAGCGTAACGCCGCGCTGCGCCAGGTTAGTCGCTATGCGCAAATTCAGCATTGGGATCAGGAAATTATTCCGCTGGCTGAACGTATTAGTGATTGGCGCGCGGCATACAGTGAAGCAATTGCGGCCGATATTTCAGCCACATGTGCCCTGTTCCTGCCAGAGTTCGCCCTGAGTTTCTCTTTCCAGCGCGGCTGGGATAAAGAGAGCGACTATGGTGAGTTGCTGGAACGCCAGTTTGAACGTGACAGAGTGCTAACTTATACTGCCATCGGGCCACATAAAGCAGATTTCCGTATTCGTGCTAATGGTACACCGGTAGAAGATTTGCTGTCGCGTGGGCAGTTGAAGTTACTGATGTGCGCACTGCGGTTAGCGCAGGGTGAGTTTCTTACCCGACAGAGCGGGCGGCGTTGCCTGTATCTGCTTGACGATTTTGCTTCCGAATTGGACACCGGTCGTCGTCGATTATTGGCCGCGCGTCTTAAAGCTACCCAAGCACAGGTTTTTGTCAGTGCAGTGAGTGTTGAGCAAGTTGCCGACATGATGGGCGAAAAGGGCAAGATGTTCCGTGTGGAACATGGCAAAATTGAGGTTCAACCACAGGATTAAAAATGAGCGAGAAACGTTGATGTCGAATACTTATGACTCCTCAAGTATCAAGGTATTAAAAGGGCTGGATGCCGTTCGTAAGCGTCCGGGCATGTATATCGGTGATACTGATGACGGTACCGGTTTGCACCACATGGTATTCGAGGTTGTGGACAACGCTATCGACGAAGCCCTCGCTGGCCACTGTACAGAAATTGTGGTCACCATCCATTCGGATAATTCTGTTTCTGTACAGGACGATGGCCGTGGTATACCAACCGGCATGCATGATGAGGAAGGAATATCAGCAGCAGAGGTCATCATGACCGTGCTGCACGCCGGTGGTAAGTTTGACGATAACTCTTATAAAGTGTCGGGCGGCTTGCACGGTGTGGGTGTCTCCGTTGTTAACGCCTTGTCTGAAAAGCTGGAGCTGATCATCCGCCGTGAAGGTAAAGTTCACGAACAAACCTACAAAATGGGCGTGCCACAGGCATCGTTGAAAATGGTGGGTGAAACTGAGTTGACCGGAACGACAGTGCGTTTCTGGCCGAGTTTTCAGACCTTTACCAATAATACCGAATTCCAGTACGAAATTCTGGCTAAACGCCTGCGCGAGCTGTCGTTCCTGAACTCTGGTGTGTCAATCAAGCTGAAAGACAAACGTAACGACAAAGAAGATCACTTCCATTATGAAGGCGGTATCAGAGCGTTTGTTGAGTATCTGAACAAAAACAAAAATCCGATCCACCCAAAAGTGTTCTATTTCTCCACCATGAAAGATGATATTGGCGTGGAAGTGGCATTGCAGTGGAACGACGGTTTCCAGGAAAATATTTACTGCTTCACCAACAACATTCCACAGCGTGATGGAGGTACCCACTTAGTTGGTTTCCGTACGGCGATGACCCGTACGCTAAATAGCTATATGGATAAAGAAGGCTACAGTAAGAAAGCAAAAATCAGTGCCACTGGCGATGATGCCCGTGAAGGCCTGATTGCTGTGGTTTCTGTAAAAGTGCCAGATCCTAAATTCTCCTCACAAACTAAAGATAAGCTGGTTTCTTCTGAAGTGAAAACCGCAGTTGAAACGCTGATGAACGAGAAGTTGGTTGAGTATTTGCTGGAGAACCCAACTGACGCCAAAATCGTGGTGGGTAAGATAATTGATGCCGCGCGCGCTCGTGAAGCCGCACGTAAAGCCCGTGAAATGACTCGCCGTAAAGGTGCGTTGGACTTGGCAGGTTTGCCAGGCAAGCTGGCTGACTGTCAGGAACGAGATCCCGCGTTGTCCGAACTCTATTTAGTGGAAGGGGACTCTGCGGGCGGTTCTGCTAAACAGGGTCGCAACCGTAAAAATCAGGCCATTTTGCCGCTGAAAGGTAAAATCCTGAACGTCGAGAAAGCGCGCTTTGACAAAATGCTCTCTTCCCAAGAAGTGGCAACATTGATTACGGCGCTGGGTTGTGGCATTGGCCGAGATGAATATAACCCGGATAAACTGCGCTATCACAATATTATTATCATGACCGATGCCGACGTGGATGGTTCTCACATCCGCACCTTGCTGTTGACCTTCTTTTACCGTCAGATGCCGGAAATCATTGAACGTGGCCATGTGTTTATCGCTCAACCGCCACTGTACAAAGTGAAGAAAGGCAAGCAAGAGCAGTACATCAAAGATGATGATGCGATGGAGCAATATCAAATGACACTGGCACTGGATGGCGCAGCACTGCATATCAATGCTGATGCACCACCACTGATAGGTGAACATTTTGAGAAGCTGGTTGCTGAGCACTACCGTGTTCAAAAAACGATTGGGCGGATGGAGCGCCGCTTCCCGCGTGCCTTGCTGAATAACCTGATTTATCAGCCCACCTTGAAAGAAGAGAGTTTGAGCGATAAAGAGGTAGTGACACAGTGGATTGATTCGCTGGTTGCGTTGTTAAACGAAAAAGAGCAGCACGGCAGCAGCTACAGTTCAGTGGTGCGCGAAAACCGTGAACGCCAGTTGTTTGAGCCAATCTTGCGTATCCGTACCCACGGTGTGGATACCGATTATGAGCTGGACTTTGATTTTGTCCACGGCGGTGAATATAGCAAAATCTGTCTGTTGGGCGATAAGTTACGTGGCCTGATCGACGAAGGTGCTTTCGTTGAACGTGGCGAGCGCCGTGTGCCAGTTTCAAGTTTTGAGGAAGCGCTCGACTGGTTAGTGAAAGAGTCCCGTCGCGGCCTGGCAATCCAGCGCTATAAAGGCTTGGGTGAAATGAACCCAGAACAACTTTGGGAAACTACGATGGACCCAACCAGTCGTCGTATGCTGCGAGTGATGGTTAAAGATGCTATTGCTGCGGATCAGTTATTCACCACTCTGATGGGTGATGCGGTTGAACCGCGTCGTGCCTTTATCGAAGAGAATGCGCTACGCGTAGCCAATATCGATATTTAAGTTACTTGTTATATAACCTATTGATAAAAAATCCAGAGCAGGAAACTGCTACTGGATTTTTTGCCTGATGATGGCTCTATGCAGGATTATTATCCTGAAGGCAATTGTTCTGGGGGTTGGTGTATGGACAGGTTAAGGGAAATTGCAACTTTACCCTGTCCATACACCAACGCCCACTTATACGGCAAATTATGGGATAATGAATGGGGTAACAAATGGTATAAATTATGTTAAACTCAATAATAATTAAATTAAATATCAAGTGGTTAAAGTAAAATGCTTAGTTACCGCCATAGTTTTCACGCAGGCAACCATGCCGACGTTCTTAAACACACCGTTCAAAGCTTGATTATTGGGTCTTTGAAAGAAAAAGAAAAACCGTTCCTTTATTTGGATACTCATGCCGGTGCTGGTCGCTACCAGTTGAGCGGCGAGCATGCTGAACGCACGGGTGAATATCTTGAGGGTATCGGTAAACTGTGGCAACGTGATGACTTACCTGATGATTTATCGCCTTACATGAGCGTTATCAATTACTTTAACCGCAGTGAAAAACTGCGTTACTACCCAGGTTCACCGTTGATTGCTCGCCATTTACTGCGCGAATACGACAAAATTCATCTGACCGAGCTGCACTCAAGCGATTATCCGTTATTGCGCAATGAATTTGCTAAAGATGAACGGGCAAAAGTTCAGAGAACCGATGGTTATCAACAAGTTAAATCTCAATTGCCGCCGCCATCACGTCGTGGTTTTATTCTGATTGACCCGTCATATGAGATGAAAACCGATTATCAGGAGGTGGTAAAAGGTATTCAGGAAGGTTATAAACGTTTTGCAACTGGTACCTATGCACTATGGTATCCGGTGGTATTACGCCAGCAAGTGAAACGCCTGTTACGGGATCTGGAAGCTTCCGGTATCCGCCGTATCTTGCAAATTGAGCTGGCAGTGCGTCCAGACAGTGATCAACAAGGTATGACCGCATCCGGCATGATTGTGATTAACCCGCCGTGGAAGCTGGAACAACAGATGAATACACTGTTGCCGTGGTTGCACAAAGCACTGGTGCCGTCCGGCCAGGGTCATACGCTGATGAAATGGGTCGTGCCGGAATAAGCACATTTGATAGCGTAAATATTCCGTCCATCAGAGCAGTTGACGCAACCTGTGCGACAACGCATTCTAAAGCGTTAATTAAACTGTTAGGCAATTTCTTAACCTACTCTGCCCTAAATAATTCAAGTTGCGGGAAGGCAGCAAATGAGTAAATCTCAGTCAGTTACATAAGTAGGTGGCTGGCGTGAACGAAAGCAGTCAACGCAGATACAGCTTGAGGAATGATGGGCATCTCATGGAAACGACCTTGATGAACAAACATTACGATTATCTGGTAATTGGCGGTGGCAGTGGCGGGATTGCATCGATCAACCGGGCAGCCATGTACGGCAAAAAATGCGCACTGATCGAAGCTAAACAGCTTGGCGGTACTTGTGTAAA
>JBEGTQ010000078.1:0-2831 GCA_041179305.1 Pseudomonadota bacterium
GCCAGTTTCAGGATATTAACGATCTGAGTTTCAGTAAAACGTGCTTTTTTCATTTTGACCTCTGCAAAGGTAAAGGCAGAAAATCTAATTATAGCTGTCTCATTTTAGGGGGAGTGGACAGTGCCATTGGCGGTGTCATTAACGTTATCACGCAGACAGATCAAGAGGGCGCACAGATTAATGTGGGTGTTGGCTCTAAAGGTTACCAGCAATATGATGGCAGTGTTCGTCAGCGCTTTGGTGATACTTTGGCAGCGCTGGCGGGCGGTTATCAAACCACCAACGGTTTTAATATCAAACCTGACTCACCCAATCCAGTCGATAGCGATCGGGACGGTTTTCGTAATAAAAACTTCTGGGCCGGGCTGGAGCACCAGTTCAATCAACAGATATCCGGTTTCGTCAGAGGCTATGGTTACACTAACAATACTGATTACGATGTGGGCAGCATCCCTTTAAGCTCAGCTTACAGTGGTGATGAAGAGCGGCTATATAACCATACCTATGATACCGGGCTGCGTTACGCCTCGGGTGCTTACTCTTCTCAATTAATTGGCAGTTACCAAAAATATAAAGACTACAATTTTAGTAGCCAATATGGCCGTTATGGCGAGGCTACCACGCTGGACAATATGGATCAGCTTAATGTGCAATGGGGTAACACTTACAGTTTTGAAAGTGGGACGCTGAGTGCCGGTGTTGACTGGCAACAACAGCGGCTGACCTCTTCCAACCAGACTATCTCTGATATTTATAAACAGGATAACACCGGTTTATACTTCAGCGGGCAGCAGCAATTCGATAACCTGACGCTAGAAGCCTCTGGCCGTGCAGACAAAGATGAGCAATTCGGTTGGCATGAAACATGGCAAACAGCGGCAGGCTGGGAGTTTATACCTGATTATCGCGCGACCGTGTCTTATGGCACGGGATTCCTGGCTCCGTCTTTGGGTCAGCAGTATGGCTCGCAGCGCTTTGACATCATATCCAACAGTGACCTTAAACCGGAAGAATCTCACCAATGGGAAGCGGGCTTGGAAGGGCTGACCGGGCCACTTAATTGGCGTTTGTCTGCTTATCATTACAAAATTGAAAACTTGATCGATTACTACTCTGACCCAAATACTCACAAAGGGCAGTATTACAATGTCGATTCGGCAACGATAAAAGGTGTTGAATGGACCGGCAACGTCGATACCGGCATTTTTACTCATCAGGTCACATTACAATATATGGATCCGCGTAATGATAAAAATAACGAGGTATTAGCCCGCCGCTCTAAACAGCAAGCCAGGTATCAATTGGATTGGACGATGTTCAATTTGGATATGGACGTTTCGTATCAATATTACGGTAAACGCTATGACAATAGCACCTCGACTTATCACTCGACTCAGCGTGAATTACCGAGTTATAGCACGATAGATGTTTCAGCTACTTATCCGGTTACTTTTCATCTTACAGTTCGTGGTAGAATTGCTAACCTGTTTAACAAAAATTACGAAACGGCTTATGGCTATAAAACCGCTGGACGAGAGTACTACCTCACTGGAAGCTATAACTTCTAAGGCTGATACTCCTCCTCGCCCGACCGCGCTGATTTTCGACTCAGGTGTTGGCGGGCTGTCTGTTTATCGGGATATCCGGCATTTACTGCCGGATATCCACTATGTATATGCTTTCGACAATGCTGCGTTCCCTTATGGAGAAAAGTCGGGTGAATTCATCGTTGAGCGCGTATTAGAAATTGTCACCGCCGTACAGCAACGCCACCCGTTGGCAATTGTTGTCATCGCTTGTAACACCGCCAGTACTGTTTCTCTGCCCGCTTTACGTGAACGCTTCGCTTTCCCGATCGTCGGTGTCGTTCCGGCAATCAAACCTGCGGTGCGGTTAACCCGTAATGGTGTGGTTGGTTTACTGGCGACCCGTGCCACAGTTCATGCCTCTTACACTCGCGATTTAATTGAGCGCTTTGCGACGGATTGTAAAATTGAGTTGCTTGGTTCATCGGAACTGGTGGGATTGGCAGAAACTAAGTTGCATGGCGGTGTTGTTCCTGTCGAAGCATTAAAGAAAATTCTTCACTCTTGGCTGGTGATGCGCGAGCCACCAGACACCATTGTATTGGGCTGTACCCATTTTCCTCTGTTAACAGAAGAATTGGCGCAAGTGTTACCGGAAGGAACTCGGCTGGTTGATTCTGGCGCAGCAATTGCTCGCCGTACTGCCTGGCTTATCTCTTCTCAAAAAAATGTGGTTTCTTCTCAAGATGAGAATATCGCTTACTGCATGGCGTTGAATGCGGATACTGAGGCTTTATTGCCTGTTTTGCGGAGTTATGGTTTTCCAACGCTGCAAAAATTGCCAATTTTGCGGCGTTTTGACTAAAAATTAAACGGTTGGGAATTTTTTTCACATTAAGGGTTGCAGGCTGCCAGGAACTCCCTATAATTCGCCCCCACTGACTCGGAACAACGAAACACAGCTCGCCAGGTCAGGAAGAGAAAAGCAGGCCTTCGGGTTAGTAAGAAACGAAATAACCCCTTGACTCTTCAGCAGGAAAGCGTATTATGTGCCTCCCTCGTTACCGTGAGATTCGCCCCAAGGCAAACAGGTAACGAACGCTCTTTAACAATTTATCAGACAATCTGTGTGGGCACTCGCAAGACGATATCGACGCCTGTTTCGGCAGGCAGAAGCAATATCTAAGTCTTGAAGAGTGACCAAAGCAGTACACATTTGAACTGCGGTTCAAATGCATATTTGCAGAAAGTAATCTTTGAGCATCGCCGTTTGCTTATTTTTCATTAAATAACAGACAGCAAATC
>JBEGTQ010000079.1:0-16638 GCA_041179305.1 Pseudomonadota bacterium
TTACGGTCTGTTTCAACGTTAGCTTCAGCATCGCGCACCATTTTCTGGATCTCTTCCTCATTCAGACCAGAAGATGCCTTGATAGTGATCTTCTGCTCACGACCCGTATTCTTATCTTTAGCAGACACATGCAGAATACCGTCGGCGTCGATATCGAAGGTCACCTCAATTTGCGCCATACCGCGAAGAGCTGCCTGGATACCATCCAGATTGAATTGACCCAGAGACTTGTTATCTTGAGCGCGTTTACGTTCACCCTGTAGTACATGGATGGTTACTGCAGACTGGTTGTCTTCCGCAGTAGAAAACACCTGGCTGTGCTTGGTCGGGATAGTGGTGTTTTTGGTGATAAGCGGAGTCATCACGCCACCCATGGTTTCAATACCCAGTGACAGTGGCGTAACGTCTAACAACAGAACGTCTTTCACTTCACCAGACAGAACCCCCCCCTGCACTGCTGCACCAATTGCTACAGCTTCATCTGGGTTGACGTCTTTACGTGGTTCTTTACCGAAGAAATCAGCTACTTTCTTCTGAACCATTGGCATACGAGTCTGACCACCAACCAGGATAACGTCCTGGATATCGGAAACAGACAGGCCGGCATCTTGTAAAGCTACTTTCAACGGTTCAATCGAACGGTTTACCAGATCTTCTACCAGTGACTCCAACTTAGCGCGAGTCACTTTGATGTTCATGTGTTTTGGACCGCTGCCATCTGCTGTGATGTACGGCAGGTTAACATCGGTCTGTTGAGCTGAGGACAGCTCAATCTTCGCTTTTTCAGCCGCTTCTTTTAGGCGCTGCATTGCCAGTGGATCGGTACGCAGATCCATACCCTGGTCTTTCTTGAATTCTTCAACCAGATAGTTGATCAAGCGGCTATCGAAGTCTTCACCACCCAAGTGAGTATCACCGTTGGTTGCCAATACCTCGAAGGTTTTTTCACCATCAACTTCATCTATTTCGATAATAGAGATATCGAAAGTACCACCACCAAGGTCATAAACCGCGATAGTACGGTTACCGACTTCTTTATCCAAACCGTAGGCCAGTGCTGCGGCGGTCGGTTCATTGATGATACGTTTTACTTCCAGACCCGCGATACGGCCAGCATCTTTCGTTGCCTGGCGTTGAGCATCGTTAAAATATGCAGGTACGGTGATAACCGCTTCGGTTACTGGTTCACCCAAGAAATCTTCAGCCGTTTTTTTCATTTTCTTCAGCACTTCAGCAGAAATCTGCGGTGGTGCAACTTTTTGGTCTTTGACTTCAACCCAGGCATCACCGTTATCAGCGGCCACAATGTTGTAGGGCATGATATCTTTATCACGCTGTGTTTCTTCGTCCTGGAAACGGCGGCCAATCAAACGTTTGATAGCAAACAGTGTATTTTTTGGATTAGTGATAGCCTGACGTTTAGCCGGTTGGCCAACCAGAATTTCACCATCTTGAGTATAAGCGATGATGGAAGGCGTGGTGCGATCGCCTTCGCTGTTTTCCAGCACGCGTGCTTTAGTACCGTCCATAATTGCTACACAAGAGTTGGTAGTACCCAAGTCGATACCAATAATTTTACCCATCTAAAACGCCTCCACTAAAAGTCATATTCGGTCAAGTTACTAATCTATTCTATATGTGGGCAGAATGTTTATTTTCAACTACCCATATCTGTATAATCAATTTTTCCATGCCAAATATTTCACTGAGGCATGTGTCCGCTGATCCACGATTAGTCCCTGCGGTTGGAAATAAGATGGGGCCACGAAACTCAGCATCAAGGGGGAAGATGAAAAAAAATTACTTTTTATCATCCTTAAGATCATTGTTTCCCAGCGCCGGGATCATTATGATACGACGCACACTGAGAGGATAGACGACTCTTTGTTCATTCAGGCGCTCTATACTATTCGGATATTTATCCATTATTTTTGGCAATCAGTTATTGCAGAGGACTTATGAACACCACCAAGTTGGCGAATCCTGGCCCGTTAGGCCTGATGGGGTTTGGGATGACAACCGTCTTGCTCAACCTACACAATGCCGGTTTCTTCCCCCTGACCTCTGTTATTTTGAGTATGGGTATTTTTTACGGCGGTTTGGCACAAATTCTCGCGGGTATACTGGAGTATAAAAAAGGCAATACCTTTGCCGCTACCGCATTTACCTCATACGGCGCATTCTGGTTGAGTCTGGTTGGCCTGCTGATATTGCCTAAAATGGGTATGGCAGAAGCCACTGATGCACAATTCATCGGGGTTTATCTGGGCTTGTGGGGCATGTTCACACTGTTCATGTTCTTCGGCACTCTGCCTGCTAACCGCGCCTTGCAATTTGTGTTCGGCAGCCTGACTGTGCTGTTTGCTTTGCTGGCGATCGGTAACTTCACCGGTAATCACGCACTGCTGGTCTGGGCTGGCGTCGAAGGTATTATCTGTGGTGCGAGCGCAATCTATCTGGCAATGGCTGAAGTATTGAACGAACAATATGGCCGCACCGTGCTGCCAATTGGCGAACGAACTCAGACTTCAACAGCACAAACCGCTGCTTAAGGGCTGTGCCTGTTGTTATATACCCAATAGATTTCAAGGCGCAGGAAGGCGGCAAACGAGATACCAATCGGTTCGGAGCATATTTGAACGCGGCTTACAGCCGCATCGCCTCGGGATGGGCTGAGTAGCGAGCACAGCCAACACATCTGCATCTTGAAAAATGACGGGGACAGATAATGGTTGAAGCTCAATAATGTTGTAAATTGTTGTAGCTAAGTTACAAAAAAGCCTTGTAATTCAAATATACAAGGCTTTTTCATTTTTCAGAAAAATACGTTAATCACCCGTGGCAGCATATTATTGGCAGCCCTTAGCTCTTAATATGAACAACATTAATTAGCCGCCGCAGGCAGTTGCTTTGCCTCACTGTTCAGGTCATTACACAAATAGACCCCTAGCAATAATCCCACCAATGATAACAGCAGCATATAATATGCCGGTGCCATCGGCGTCACTTTCATTAATAAGGTCACAACGATCGGTGTCAGGCCACCGAAAATTGCATAAGCCACGTTATATGAGAAGGAAATACCAGTGAAACGAACCTCTGCCGGAAAAGCGCGCACCATCACATAAGGTACAGCTCCGACAATACCCACACAGAATCCCGCCAGCATGTAATGGCTAAATAGCTGAGTCGGATCAGTCAAATTACTGTGATAAAACAACCATATAGATACTGCCAGCATCAGGTTACCGACAATAAAAGTCCTGCTGGCACCGAAGCGGTCAATGACAAAACCAGCAATTACACAACCACACATCAATGCCACTATCGCCAAACTATTTGCCTGCAATGCCAATGCTGGCAACACCCCAAACTGTTTCTGCAAATAAGTCGGCGTCATCAAAATAACCACTACGATCCCAGCAGACAGTAGCCAGGTCAGCAGCATTGAGACAACTACCTCTTTCTTATGATTCACCACCACTGATTTCAGTGGCAATTCTTCAGCCAGTGCCTTACGAGCCTGCATCTCTTTAAAGATGGGCGTTTCCTGTAACCAGCGGCGCAAGTACATAGCAAACAA
The DNA here is from genome assembly GCA_041179305.1 of Pseudomonadota bacterium. Classification (GTDB taxonomy): domain Bacteria; phylum Pseudomonadota; class Gammaproteobacteria; order Enterobacterales; family Enterobacteriaceae; genus Yersinia. The sequence goes on from JBEGTQ010000079.1 coordinate 3,584, forward strand.
GCCAAAGATCCCCCCGAGAAAGAACGGTACACGCCAGCCGCCATCAAGGATGGCCTGAGGGCTTAACGTAGTATTTATTGCGGTAGCCACCAATGACCCCAGTAGGATCCCCGCAGTCAGACCGGCAGTTAAGATCCCGCAGGCAACCCCAATGCGGCGGCGTGGTACATGTTCAGCTACAAATACCCATGCTCCGGGAACTTCGCCACCGATTGCCGCACCTTGCAACACGCGCATCAGTAGCAGTAATAATGGTGCCGCAATGCCGATTGAAACGTAAGTCGGCAACATACCGATTGCCAGTGTTGGTAATGCCATCAACAAAATACTGAGGGTGAACATCTTCTTACGGCCAACCAGATCACCAAAGTGCGCCATGATAATGCCACCCAGTGGACGAGCCAAATAGCCGGCAGCAAAGATACCGAATGTCTGCACCTGACGTAGCCACTCAGGCATATCTACCGGGAAGAAAAGATCGCCGATAACCGCAGCAAAAAAGACGAAGATAATAAAGTCATAAAACTCTAAGGCTCCACCTAATGCGGCAAGAGTAAGTGTTTTATAATCTTGTCCATTCAAGCGACGATTAAGATTATGTTCCTGGGCAAGTTGAGATAAGTTGTGTTCTTGATGCATATGACACCGTAATAAACCAGAGGAAAAACTGTTTCAACTATTTGTACAGTAAACATGACTATACCGTACAAAGTTATCCATATTATTAAAATAGTATTTTATGCTGTAAAAATTTCTAATTTGGTTTTTCCGTCGATTTTATAACCAAAGTAGTAAGCCTTGCAGATAGGCAATCAGTCAGGAACCGATTGAAATAGCTTTTATACTCACCCACAGGCTGAATCTTAGAGAGGTTGATTAACCCCGATGAGCTTATTTTAACTGTCGTGCCTGTTAACTGTCAGTGCCTGCGGCTTCAGGTACGAAGGATTATGGCACTTTTAGGACGAAAAGCGGCTACCACCAGGCTGTTCGTTTCGATGTACGGCCCGCCCAGTAATTGTATGCAATAAGGTACACTGGCAAAGATACCGGCGACCACGGCTTTCGACTCGGCGTCTTTCACACCTTCCAGCGTCTCTTTGATTGATTTAGGCTGCCCCGGCAAGTTGATGATCAATGCCTGCTTGCGGATAACCCCTACCTGACGGGATAAAATAGCGGTAGGCACGAAATGAAGGCTGATTTGTCGCATTTGCTCGCCAAACCCGGGCATCTGACGATCAGCGATAGCCAGGGTGGCATCAGGCGTCACATCACGCCGCGCCGGGCCAGTTCCACCGGTGGTCAGCACTAAATGACAGCCCATTTCATCCACTAGCTCACACAATGTTTGTTCAATCAACGTCTGTTCGTCAGGTATCAGGCGAGTTTCGATTTCAAAAGGCGTGGTTAACGCGCTTGCCAGCCATTGTTCTAATGCTGGGATCCCTTTGTCCTGATAAACCCCACTGGATGCACGGTCTGAAACCGACACTAACCCTATACGCAATGTATTCATACGACGCTCCAAACGAAATGCCTTATATCGTGAGTAAATAATATCATAGCCAAATCACAAACCTTTCTTGATGACAGGCAATAAAAAAGGCAGCTTCCGCCACCTTTTCGTCAAACACTGCCTGCATCACCCAAGTTGCAGCAGGTCAAAGATCATTTTCTCAAGTTTGCTCTGATCGATAGCAAACTTACGAATACCATCAGCCAGCTTATCAACCGCCATTGGATCCTGATTGTGCTGCCAGTAAAAATCAGCCTCAGTCAATGGTGCAGGCTTAACCTTAACTTCGCCGGTGTAGATCAGTTTACGCTCTACCGAGCCTTCGCTTTCTGCCAGTTCTTTCAGCAGGGATGGAGCGATAGTCAGACGGTCACAACCAGCCAGTTCGATGATTTCACCTAAATTACGGAAGCTTGCGCCCATCACCACAGTGTTATAGCCGTATTTTTTATAATACTGGTATATCTCGGTCACTGAAACTACACCGGGATCTTCGTGTGGCGCAAACTCTTTTTTATCGCCATTGGCTTTGTACCAGTCAAGAATACGGCCGACAAACGGTGAAATTAGGAATACGCCCGCTTCGGCACAAGCACGCGCTTGAGCGAAGGAGAACAGCAGAGTCAGGTTGCAATTGATGCCTTCTTTTTCAAGCTGTTCCGCAGCACGAATCCCCTGCCAGGTCGAGGCGAGCTTGATCAGGATACGGTCATTACTGATACCCGCGTCGTTATACAGTTTGATCAGGCGTTTGGCTTTCGCTACGCTGGCAACGGTGTCATAAGACAAGCGTGCGTCAACTTCGGTAGAAATACGACCTGGGATCAGTTTCAAAATTTCCAAACCGATATTTACGGCCAGTTTGTCCGTTGCGTCTACTATCTGCTGAGCATGCTCGCTGCTTTGTTCGCGCGCCCAGGTAATGGCTTTGTCGATCAGTTCGCGGTATTCAGGGATCTGAGCAGCATTCAGAATCAGTGATGGATTAGTGGTTGCATCTTGCGGCTGATACAGCTTCATCGCCGCGATATCACCCGTATCTGCTACTACAGTGGTAATTTGACGTAGGGAAGTCAGTTTATCGGTCATGTCGTCGTTTCTCGTCGTTTGTACTTGAACTTTTGGCATTTCGCCATACGATTGGCATTTTATAAAACATATCGCAGCGATCTGGAAGCCCTGTCTTTGTTCTGATAATAACATGCGTAAGCCTTGGTGCAAGGCAGTTGGATTGTTTAAAAAAATGCAGATTTATCGTCCGCAGTTAACAACCGTTTTTGCCAATGAAAACAACTGGAAAGCGCCCGGTTAAAAGCAACTTCGTTCATGCTTGCGATGCTGAGACGATTTATCTCGCTTATGACTACCAATCTTAGTCAGCGCCAAATCTTCTTTTTTACTAACGCGCGCTTTTTGCTACAGTGTATTATTTGGATATACCCTAAATAATTCGAGTGGCAGGAAGATGGCAACTGTGTTAATAATCAAATAGTTACATAGGTAAGTGACTGGCGTATTCTCGTAGAGGCAAGGCCTTGGGGTGGGTAACGAAGGCAGCCAATGCTCATGTCGTTTGAAGTATGACAGGTATAAATAGGAGGTCGTTATGCTCATTATTATTTCTCCAGCCAAAACCCTTGACTATCAAAGTCCGTTAGCGATCAATAAATTTACTCAACCTGAAATGTTGGATAAATCACAAGAGCTTATTAAGATCTGTCGCGAGCTGACGCCAGCCCAAATAAGCAGTCTGATGGGAATTAGCGATAAACTGGCAGGCTTAAATGCCTCTCGATTCAGCGAATGGCAGCCTGACTTTGCGCCTGAGAATGCACGCCAGGCAATTTTGGCTTTTAAAGGTGATGTTTATACCGGTATGCAAGCACAGGATTTCAGCGCCGCCGATTTCGATTTTGCTCAAAAGCATTTGCGCATGCTCTCTGGCTTGTACGGCTTATTGCGGCCATTGGATTTGATGCAGCCGTATCGTTTAGAAATGGGGATTAAGCTGGCGAACCCACGCGGCAAAGATATCTACTCTTTCTGGGGTGACCAGATAACAGAGAAATTGAATCAGGCGCTGGAGCAACAGGGCGATAATGTGTTGATTAATCTGGCTTCTGATGAGTACTTTAAAGCCGTGAAACCTGCGAAACTGGCTGCTTCATTGATTAAACCGGTATTCCTGGATGAAAAGAACGGCAAATACAAAATCATCAGTTTCTACGCCAAGAAAGCGCGTGGCTTGATGAGCCGGTTTATTATTCAGAATAAGCTAACCAACCCACAGCAACTGACTGATTTTAATCTGGAAGGATATGTATTTGATGCAGGGCTGTCAGCGAAAAACGAACTCGTGTTTAAACGGGCTGAACAACGCTAACATCGGGAAAGGGCCAATCTGGCCCTTTTACTTTCATATTTCGAAAAGTAAATTATTTGGGTAACGCAATAAGGAAAGTGCGTAATTGCGCAAAATCAGCAGGGAAATCATGAGACAATAGCGGTAACTGTGCTCGGATAGCCAGTGGTTTTGGTAACGGCAATTCCTGGCTAAGGATCCCCTCTACGCTCTCTTTGAATTTCGCCGGATGCGCGGTGCCTATAAACAGGCCGAACTCACCATCCTGCAACTGATCTCGCAATACACGGTAAGCAATGGCGGCATGGGGTTCTGAGATATAACCCAGTTTAGCCAGCTCACGCAGGGTCTCTTTTGTTGCGTCATCGCTCACCACACCGTGGCACAACTCTTTTAACTGCCAGATTTTACGGCGGTATAGTTCTTCTACCCGCGGCCAGTTATTCGGTTGGCTCACATCCATCGCATTCGATAATGTCGCCACAGTGGGTTCCGGCCGCCACTCGCCGTTAACCAGGAAACGTGGCACCGTGTCATTGGCATTAGTGGCCACGATAAAACGTTTCACCGGCAGACCTAATGATTTTGCCAGCAGACCGGCGGTTAAATTACCGAAATTGCCGCTGGGCACCGAGATAACCAGTTGATTACGCGCCTCTTGTGGCAACTGAGCCACCGCCTCAAAGTAATAACAAATTTGCGCCAGCAGGCGGCTAATGTTGATTGAGTTAGCAGAGTTAAGGCTGAGTTCCTGTTTCAGCTCTTCGTCATCAAAGGCTTGTTTTACCAGCGCCTGACAAGTATCAAAATCGCCATCAACCGCCACGGTGTGGATATTCCCCCCCAGTGTACAGAACAGTTTTTCCTGTAACAGGCTGATTTTTCCTCGCGGATAGAGGATAACCACGCGCACATTTCTCAGGCCGTAGAACGCATGGGCGACAGCCGCCCCTGTGTCACCGGAGGTTGCCGTCAGGATAGTGATCGGCTGATCACCGGCAATTTCTGCCAACACCTGTGCCATAAAACGTGCGCCAAAATCTTTAAACGCCAGTGTCGGGCCGTGGAACAGCTCCAGTACGGCGATATCATTCTCAACCTGCACTATCGGTGCCGGGAATTGAAAAGCGGCCTGAACATGTTTGGTCAACACCTCTGGCGCGATTTCATTGCCAATAAATGCAGACAGAATAAGGCTGCTGCGAGTCACAAAATCCAGATCCAGCAGTTTATCGATCTCCGTCAGTTCAAACTCTGGCAATTCTAACGGGAAAAACAGCCCTTGCTGCTTGCCCAAGCCCTGTTTGATCGCTTGCGTGAAGCTGACCTGCTCGTTGTGATCTTTAAGATTGTACAGTTTCATGCATTATCCCAATAGTCGTGCGCCTGCGGTATCCAGACAGCAAATATGAACAAAACCTTCGTCGTTTTGTAGATAATGACGTTGTAGCCAACCCGCCATGCGCTGCGCGGTATCCGTGTCGTTACAGACGGCAAACAGCGTCGGGCCGGAACCAGAAATACCACAGGCCAATGCGCCAATATCCTGTGCTGCCTGACGTGCCACAGCAAAGCCCGGCAGCAATTGGGTACGGTAAGGTTCTGCGATGATATCTTTCATCATGCCAGCGGCTAAATTTGGCTGCTTAGTATGACAGGCGTGAATGAATCCAGCCAAATTACGCCCATGAGCAATGCAATCCTGACGGCGATATTGTGCCGGTAAAATAGCACGCGCCTCAGCAGTTGAGACTTTAATGCCCGGATACGCCATTACCCACAGCCAGTCGTCAAAACCCGGCACGCTCTGGCTAATATAGCTATCTTGATCAAGTATTAACTGCATTCCACCCAGATAACAAGGCGTGACATTATCAAAATGCACACTGCCGGAGACCTGCCCTTCCAGTTCGCCCATCAGGCCGAGTAACGTGATCTTATCCAATGGCTTGTCGCAAAATTCGTTCATCGCCACCAGCCCTGCCACCACCGAACACGCGCTGGAACCCAGCCCAGAACCGATCGGCATATTCTTTTCCAGCACCATCGCTACCGGGATCGCTTTGCCCACCTTCTGACAAAACCGTTCCCAGCACTGATAAACAATATTTTCTTTTGGGTTATCAGGCAGTTTACTGACAAAGCGGCCCTCGCTGCGCAGACTAAAACTGTCTGCGGCGGTCACGCTGACGCAATCACCGAGCAAGCTGCCATCAATGGGCGAAACCGCAGCGCCCAGCACATCAAACCCAACACCGACATTGCCAATTGATGCCGGAGCATAGACTTTAACCATATTTAAACTCCCAACTTCCATGACAATGTGCGTAAAATATCGGCGAATACCCCCGCAGCCGTCACCTCATTACCCGCACCGTAGCCGCGTAACACTAACGGAATCGGCTGATAATAGTGGGTATAGAAAGCCAACGCATTCTCACCATTTTTAACCTTATACAGCGGATCATTACCATCCACGGCATCCATCCGAACGATACACCGCCCAGCTTCAATAATCCCGACATAACGCAGCACTTTGCCCTGTTCTGCGGCATCTTTCACCCGGTGGGCAAACTCAGCATCCAATGATGGCAAACGCGCTAAAAAGCTTTCTACATCACCTGATGTATCAAATTTTACGGGTAATACTGACTCAATATCGATATCAGCCAATTCAAGTTTGTACCCTGCCTCACGAGCCAAAATTAACAATTTACGCGCCACATCTATGCCAGAAAAGTCATCACGTGGATCCGGTTCAGTGTACCCCATCGCTTTGGCTTGCAAAGTGGCTGCCGACAATGACATCCCTTCATCAAGTTTGCCGCAAATAAAGGAGAGTGACCCGGATAGAATACCGGTAAAGCGCATCAGTTCGTCACCCGCATTGAGCAGATTCTGTAAGTTTTCGATGACGGGCAGCCCCGCGCCCACGTTGGTGTCATACAGGAACTTACGGCACGATTTCGCAGCAGCAGCACGCATCTGGTGGTAGTAGCTCATCGATGATGTGTTGGCTTTTTTGTTGGGTGTGACAACATGGAAGCCATCCGCCAGAAAATCAGCATATTGATCCGCCACGGCCTGACTGGAAGTACAATCGACAATCACCGGATTCAACAAGTGATACTCTTTTACCAAACGGATCAGGCGGCTAAGATTAAACGGAGTCTGCACTTCAGCCAGTTCCTGACGCCAGTTATCCAGTGCAATGCCATGTACCTTGGTCAGCATCGCTTTTGAGTTAGCGATACCACAAACACGTAAATCAATATGGCGCTGTTTCAACCACGGCTGTTGGCGATAGATTTGTTCGATCAATGCCCCTCCCACACCGCCGACACCGATAACAAAGACCTCAATCACTTGATCGGTGTTAAACAGCATCTGATGGCAGGCACGTACACCAGTGGTCACCACATCATTACTGACCACCACCGAAATAGAGCGTTCAGATGACCCTTGCGCAATAGCAATGATATTAATATTGGCATGGGCCAACGCCGAGAAGAAACGGGCTGAGATGCCGCGTAAGGTCCGCATGCCATCACCCACCACAGAGATAATTGCCAAATGCTCAATCACATCAAGCGGTTCCAGCGCACCATCTTTTAGTTCCAAATAAAACTCGTCTTCCAGAGCTGTGCCAGCACGTAACAACTCGCCTTGCGGCACACAGAAGCTAATGCTGTATTCGGAAGATGACTGAGTTATCAGCACCACCGAAATACCACTGCGAGACATTACGGCAAAAACGCGGGCAGCCATACCGACCATACCTTTCATTCCCGGCCCTGATACGTTAATCATCGCCATGTTATTCAGGTTGGTAATGCCTTTTACCGGTAAACCGTCGCCAGTGCTTTCGCCGCTAATTAGCGTGCCAGGCGCTTGCGGGTTAGACGTATTTTTTATCAGACAAGGGATGTGAAATTGGGCAATCGGGGCGATGGTACGAGGATGGAGAACATTAGCGCCAAAATAGGAAAGCTCCATCGCCTCTTGATAGGACATCGATTCTAATAACCGGGCATCCGGCACAATACGAGGATCACCGGTATAAGCACCATCAACGTCAGTCCAGATCTCACAACAGTCGGCGCGTAAACAGGCAGCCAACACAGCAGCAGAGTAGTCAGACCCATTGCGCCCCAGCACCACCAGTTCACCCTTATCATTACCCGCAGTGAAACCGGCCATCAAGATGATATGGTCAGTTGGAATAGCGCTCGAACCAATACGGTGGGTCGATTCAGTGATATCCACCGTGGATTCAAGATAGTGACCCTGAGCCAATAATTTCTCTACCGGATTAATCACAGTCACCGGGTAGCCTTTCGCCTGAAACACCGCGTCCATAATGGCAACAGAGAGTTTTTCACCACGACAGATGATAGAGGCATTGATACTGTCTGGGCACTGCCCCAGTAATGAAATACCGTGTAGTAGCTGCTTGAGTTGTGCAACCTCATGATAAATAATTTTTTTTAAGCGATCACTGTCAAAGCCCGGTTGCGCATCGGCCAGACCGCGCAGTAAATCAGAGAAAATCAGTTCTGCATCACTGATGTTCGGAGCGATATCCTGCCCGGCAACCGTTTTGTCGATCATTGCCACCAAATGGTTGGTGATTTTAGCGGGGGCGGATAGCACAGTCGCCACGGGTCCGTGACGTGCATTACTTTCGATAATATCGGCAACACGCATAAAGCGTTCTGCATTTGCTACTGAGGTCCCACCAAATTTTAGCACTCGCATTTCTGATTTTCTCCCGCTTTCGCACTTTTTTATCACAAACTTTTTTGCAAAGATTTGATTGAAAAAAAAGCCCGCACTGTCTGGGTGCGGGCTTTTTTATGTTATTTCCTGTACGCGTCAGCCCGCCCCGTAACCTGTGGTTTCGGTGGTGGTAATAATTGTTGTATTCAGGCTGATGTATCGCATGTCGTCTGTTTGTCTCAAAAATGAATTTATCCCCCTATTGGTTAAAGCAATCGCCCTATCAAGTCAAATTTTTCGCCTACAGATCGATTAGAATAAGCCAGACAATTTCTATAAATTCTCTAATAAAATAGGCAAAACGGCGATTATTAGTAAAATAAATCGTTGATAACCAGAGAGTAACTCTAATATATTAGACATATACGATATAAAATGCTTTGATGTTTTTTTTCAATTTATAGACAAAAAATTTGCCGGGAGTCAATGAATTCAAAACCATAACGCAAACTAACAATTATCTATTCTTTGGTCATTTTTTGTTCTTAGGATTTTAAAAGCAACAAAAATGAAAAATTTGGCAATTTTATTTACACTTTAATAACACAAACGATAATTATTCTTATGTTTTAATCTAAAACAGACGGCTAGGAAGGAAAGCCTCTCACTATGGCGAGGTTAAAATTATATTGATTTTAAACAATAAAAATAAATACATTAGGATGGTCATTTTTCTATTACCGATACCACTAAATATATAACATTAATAATACTAAATAAATTACATAATTTAACTAACTTTTACTTAAGCTGGTATTGTTGTAAGTCTTTTTCACAAAAGTGTTAACGTGCTACAATTGGACTTGATATATAGCAACAAAGCGTAGTTTTGTTGGGTGATAAATTCGGCTCACACAGTTATATTACTGTTAATAAGGTTAGGATATGCGCCACCTTTGGGGCTGTAGGGAGTCCCCCTCCCCGATCAGGCTAGTGATGTTGTTGACGTTGATGGAAAGTGCATCAAGAACCCGTTTACGTACTTTAGTCATGTGATGAGCAGGATGACGAGTAACAAGTCAATAAAAATCCTAATATAACAAAGACTTTTGTACTTCCTATTTCTATTTTGTTGGCAATTCTAGGTAGCAAACATGCAGACCCCGCACATTCTGATCGTAGAAGATGAAATAGTTACTCGTAACACCCTAAAGAGCATTTTCGAAGCGGAAGGCTATGTTGTTCATGAGGCCAATGATGGCGCAGAAATGCATCACATCCTGTCCGATAATGATATCAACTTAATTATTATGGATATCAATTTGCCAGGCAAAAATGGCCTGTTGCTCGCACGGGAACTTCGTGAACAAGTAAGTGTTGCCCTAATGTTCCTGACGGGTCGTGATAACGAAGTAGATAAGATCCTTGGCTTAGAAATTGGTGCCGATGACTACATCACTAAACCTTTCAACCCGCGTGAACTCACCATCCGAGCGCGTAACCTGTTATCTCGCACCATGAATCTGAGCAGCATAGCTGAAGAACGTGGTTTGGTTGAGAACTACAAATTCAACGGCTGGGAGCTGGATATCAACAGCCGCTCGCTGATAAGCCCTGCTGGCGAATATTACAAACTGCCACGCAGTGAGTTCCGAGCCATACTGCATTTCTGTGAAAATCCGGGTAAAATTCAATCCCGCAGCGAATTGCTTAAAAAAATGACTGGCCGTGAGCTAAAGCCTCATGACCGTACTGTTGACGTAACTATCCGTCGTATTCGTAAGCATTTCGAGTCTACTCCTGACACGCCAGAAATCATCGCGACTATCCACGGCGAAGGCTATCGTTTCTGTGGTGATTTGCGAGAATAAGTGCCACGGATTCTTTGGTGGTAAAAAGCCAGCATTTAATGCTGGCTTTTTTGTAATTACGCAACCCGTTCTATAATAGCGCTGATGGACTCTTGAGTTGTTTTCAGAGAAGGTGACAATGACTGAGTTCAAACATACCTAACCTGATTACCCAATGTCTTTTAAATTGCCGTCGCTGTAATAGCCATTATATCTAGCCAAAAAATTTTATTGCCACAGCATGATCGGCACGGCACTGATCGCATTTTTCGGCGAACCATCAACCACGCGGTCAGAATAGGTCAGATAGATTAAGCTATTACGTTTCTGATCGTAGAAACGCACCACTTGCAGCTTTTTAAACACCAAAGATGTACGTTTCTGGAAAACAACAGTACCGTCAGATTTTTTATTCTTAATTTTGTCATTTAACTCAATCGGCCCGACTTGTTGGCAAGAGATCGCTGCATCAGCAGTATCTTCCGCTAACCCCAGGCCACCTTTGATACCACCGGTTTTGGCCCGGCTGATATAACAAGTTACATTTTTAACATCAGGATCATCGAAGGCTTCAACGACAATTTTATGATCTGGCCCCAGCAGTTTAAAGACAGTATCTACCGAACCAATTTCATCTGCACAGACAGTTATTGGCCCAAAAGAAAACAGGAAACCAAACAATATAAAAATACTTTTCATATAGTTACTCCATTACATTGAATAACCTTATTCAACATTAAATACTTATACTAATAATAAATGATTAGTTAAAAAGCTTTTTTATAAATTCTGGATTCCTTTTTAACACAATCTACCACTAAATTCTTAGGCAATCGGGAGCAAGAAAGTTGCTAATATGCGCCATAGCTATTCTTTTCATACGTCTATACCCGTTGCCCGTCAAGATGCAGGTGTATTGACTATGCAGTAGCTTAAATTTAATCTGACACTGTACGGCACCATCCTGCCGCAATCAACGCTAATTCGCAGGCGTGGATATGATATTGAACGTTTCTACCCACAGGGCAAACCTGTTGAACAGCTTCCAACTATGTTGAAATGTGAATATCTGATCCCAATCCGGCGTTAACGTTGTAACTCATCAAGTGCGGGTATATTCAGATGAGCGGTATCACCGGCACTTTCTATTACCCAGCCAGATGCTAGCCACGGACTTTCCTGATAATCTACCCGCGATAGTGAACAGTTGCGCAAACGTAGACGCCGCTCAGCATGAGCAGGTAAACCAAGTAATGTGCTCAACAAACATCCCAGCGCCATACCGTGACTCACTAACAATGGCTTACTTCCGGCGGGCAAATCCAGACAACTACTCAGCGCTGCATGCATCCGTTCCCCTAGCTCAGTCATCGACTCACCTCCCGGGATGCGTGCCCCCTCAGTGCCATTGACCATCTGCTTACGCCATTGCTCTTCTTCTGACGTTAAGCTATCAATCGGACGTGTCTCCAACACCCCCATATTCAACTCACGCAGGCGCGAGTCTATCGTCATTGTTAGTCCGCAAGCATCGGCAATGATTTTAGCCGTCTGCTGCGTACGCCCAAGATCGCTGGTAATAATATGGGTGATGCCCTGACCACGAACCCGTTGCGCGACCTGTTTGGTCTGACGTATACCGATGTCAGTGAGAGAACTGTCTGATTGACCCTGAATGCAGCGTGCCGCGTTCCACACGGTTTCGCCGTGACGCACGAGATATACCTGTAACATGTCGTTTTTCCGTTATACTGCGTGAAATAGGCGCTTAACTATTTCATCGATTCTTAAGGATATTGATACTCATTATGTACCATGTTGTTGCCACAACTACCAACCCTGCAAAAATTGAGGCCATCAGCCTCGCTTTTGACGATATTTATGGCGTGGGTCAATATCGCATTGAAGGTGTCAATGTCAATAGCGGCGTTCCCCTGCAACCCATCGGCAGTATTGAAACCCGCGCGCAACCCATCGGCAGTATTGAAACCCGCGCCGGTGCCCGACAGCGAGTTGCTAATGCACGTCAGGTTCGCCCCGAGGCAAACTTTTGGGTTGGGATTGAAGCCGGCATTGAAGATAATATGACCTTTGCATGGATAGTAATTGAACACGCACAGAGCCGGGGTGAGTCCCGTTCCGCCAGCTTGATGTTGCCTGATATTATATTGCAAGGAATTCACCAAGGACGTGAGCTGGGCGACGAAATGGCAGTTTTAACGGGCATAGAAAATGTAAAACATAAAGGCGGTGCCATCGGTGTCTTTACTGACGGCAAATTAACCCGCACCCGTGTTTATCATCAGGCATTAGTACTGGCTCTGGTACCACTTCATAATGAAATCTATCAACGCCCGATATATACCCAAGTCACTGCAAGAGGCAACCAGGCGGCAACTGAGCAAAGCCCCAGTCGCTGACTCAAGCCAGTGACTGGCGTGAGTAACGGCAGTCAATACCCCCGTATTTTGCAAAGCGGCGGGCATTGAGCTTAATTTTTGTCTGCCAGCAATTGATCCTCAAGCCAGCTCTTCAAGTGTGATGAGGCAGTTTTTAAGCTGTTAGAACCACGAGTGATGGTCGCAATACCCGCGCCCAACTGGTT
>JBEGTQ010000080.1:0-3907 GCA_041179305.1 Pseudomonadota bacterium
CACTCGTTACTTGATTCATCCAATGCCTCGCCTCTGTAAGACCGCAGCCAGTATCTCCAATAACTTTTAGTCTATTTTTATTATGCAATCATCCGCAACCGAAGTTGCGGATGATTGATACCCCTGACGGATTCTCTATCAATGCCTGGTATGTTGCGCCAAACTCAGCCAGGTTTGTACCACAGTATCTGGGTTAAGGGACAAACTGTCTATCCCCTGTTCCATTAACCACAAGGCAAAATCTTCATGGTCTGATGGGCCCTGACCACAAATACCGACATATTTACCCTGACGTTTGGCAGCCTGAATCGCCATTAATAACAGAGCTTTAACCGCTTCATTGCGCTCATCAAACAACGCTGAAACCACACCAGAGTCTCTGTCCAGCCCCAGCGTAAGCTGAGTCATATCATTAGAGCCAATGGAAAACCCATCAAAATGTGCCAGGAACTGGTCAGCCAGCAGTGCATTGGATGGAATTTCGCACATCATGATGATCTTCAGACCGCCTTCACCACGTTTCAACCCTTGATTGGCCAACTCGGCGACTACCGCCTCTGCCTGAGCAACGGTACGCACAAAAGGCACCATCACTTCTATGTTGGTCAACCCCATGACATTACGCACCCGTTTTATCGCTTCACATTCCAGTGCAAAGCAGTCACGAAAGCTGTCTGCAACATAACGGCCTGCGCCACGGAAACCTAACATTGGGTTTTCCTCATGGGGCTCATACTTTTCCCCCCCCACCAGGTTGGCATACTCGTTAGATTTAAAATCGGACAACCGCACAATCACGCGTTTAGGCCAAAACGCCGCGCCTAACGTAGAAATCCCTTCGGTCAGGCGGCCGACATAGAACTCAACTGGGTCGTCATAACCGTTCATCAATGCCTTAATGTCCGCCTGAGTTTCCAGGTTCTGATCATCAAACTCCAGCAATGCTTTCGGATGGACACCAATCATGCGGTTGATGATAAACTCCAGCCGCGCCAGGCCAACACCTTCATTTGGCAAGCGGGCAAAATCAAAAGCCCGATCCGGGTTACCGACATTCATCATAATTTTCAACGGCAAATCCGGCAATTCAGTTACTTGCGAGCGCTGAATCGAGAAGTCCAGTAGCTCATGATAAACATAACCAGTATCTCCTTCAGCGCAGGAAACCGTCACATTCTGGCTTTCTTTCAAGATATCGGTGGCATTACCGCAACCCACCACCGCCGGAATACCCAGCTCACGCGCGATAATTGCCGCATGACAGGTACGCCCGCCACGGTTGGTTATAATGGCGGATGCTTTTTTCATGATCGGTTCCCAATCAGGGTCAGTCATGTCTGTAACCAGAACATCACCTGCCTGAATGCGATCCATTTCGCTAATATCATGGATGAGCTTGACCGGCCCTGCCCCAATGCGATGCCCAATAGCGCGACCTTCCACCAGTACATTACTCTGGTTATTCAACTGGTAACGCTCCATCACTTGTTCATTAGAGCGCACGGTTTCCGGCCGCGCCTGCACAATAAACAACTTACCGGTATGGCCATCTTTCGCCCACTCGATATCCATCGGGCGACCATAATGTTCTTCAATCAACAATGCCTGATGAGCCAATCCTTCAACTTCCTCGTCATTGAGAGCGAAACGATTGCGTTGTGCTTCTGGCACATCTTCAGTTCGTACCTGTTTGCCATGTTCCTGACTTTCGGCATAAACCATACGAATCTTTTTCGATCCCATATTACGGCGTACAATGGCAGGCTTGCCATTACGCAATGTCGGTTTATGCACATAGAACTCGTCTGGATTAACCGCCCCTTGCACCACCATTTCACCCAAACCGTGAGCAGCAGTGATAAACACCACTTGATCAAAACCTGATTCGGTATCAATAGTGAACATCACCCCCGACGATGCAAGATCTGAACGCACCATCCGCTGCACACCGGCAGACAGCGCCACGCCACGATGGTCATAACCCTGATGCACTCGATAAGAAATGGCCCGATCATTAAACAGGGAGGCGAAGACATGTTTGATGGCAACCATTACCGCATCAATACCTTGCACGTTAAGGAAAGTTTCCTGTTGACCGGCAAAGGAGGCATCGGGCATATCTTCTGCGGTGGCGGAAGAACGCACGGCAAAAGAAGCCTCAGGCTCACCATCAGCTAATTGCTCATAAGCCTGGTGAATTGATTGTTCGAACTCTGAGTGGAACGGCGTCTCAATGACCCATTGGCGGATCTGTGCGCCCGCTTTAGCTAATGCCGTGATATCATCAACGTCGGTGTTATCCAGCAATTGATAAATGCGGTGGTTAACACCACTTTGCTCCAGAAAGTCATTAAACGCCTGAGCGGTGGTAGCAAAGCCATTGGGGACGGAAACACCCAGTTCAGAAAGGTGGGTTATCATTTCACCCAGGGAGGCATTCTTACCGCCAACCCGATCAACATCATGCATGCCAAGCTGGTTGTACCAAAGTACATTACACAGGTTTAGACCATTGTTGGACATCGAAACAATCCTTTTTATATTATTTAAAGTTACAAGCAGTCTGTAGGGTACGGACAGAGATTGCCGTGGCTGACGGGTCAGCAATATTCCGTCCAGAGACTAGCACAATGATCCATAGCATATGGACAGGTGAATCGATCCACCCAACAAGAAAAATGTTTTTCTGGTAATTCTGATAGCGAACGCTTTATCCATATGCCCAAGTGACGTCAAGATAACGGGATATCAATCTGCCTGCAAAGCCCTCAGGAGTCAGCGTGGAAAGAAGTGTATTTTATATTTCGGATGGTACCGCAATCACCGCAGAAGTGCTCGGTCACGCCGTGTTATCTCAGTTCCCTGTTACGGCAACGACCTTTACGCTGCCATTTGTTGACAGTGCCGTACGTGCGCAAGAAATTTTGCATAAAATCAATCAAATATATCAGGATACCGGTGTCAGGCCGCTAGTATTTTATTCTATAATCAGTACCGAAGTGCGAGAAATCATTCAACGTAGCGAAGGATTCTGCCAGGATATTGTACAGGCACTGGTTGCCCCACTTCAGAGCGAATTGGGCGTCGCGCCACAACCGGTACTGAATCGAACTCACGGATTAACTAAAAGTAATCTGGATAAATACGATGCGCGCATCGCGGCTATTGACTACGCTCTGGCTCATGATGACGGTATTTCTCTGCGTAATCTGGATCAAGCTCAGGTGATCCTGTTGGGTGTCTCCCGCTGCGGTAAAACACCCACCAGCCTCTATCTGGCGATGCAATTTGGCGTTCGAGCCGCAAATTACCCGTTTATCGCTGATGATATGGACAATTTGCAGCTTCCTGCCGCGCTGAAACCTTTTCAGCATAAACTTTTCGGTCTAACCATTAATCCTGAGCGGCTCGCCGCCATTCGTGAAGAGCGGCGTGAAAACAGCCGTTATGCATCTTTACGTCAATGCCGAATGGAAGTGGGTGAAGTGGAAGCGTTATTCCGTAAAAATCAGATTCGTTATCTGAATTCCACCAACTACTCTGTCGAGGAGATTTCAACAAAAATCCTGGATATTTTAGGCATGAGTCGCCGGATGTTTTGATTAGATATTCTTCAGGGAAATATTTTCCAGCTTGATTTATCTAAATTTGTATTATTTGCAGTTATGGCGGTTGAATTCATACCATTTTGGTTTATTGTAAACGCCATCACTTCCCGGTATCCCTGCCGTAGAGAAGAGCAGATCCAGAGAATTTTCATGTACAAAACAGATGAACTGCGGACAGCGCGCATCGATAGCTTAATCACACCGCAACAACTGGCAGAAAAGCTAGCCATTTCAGACGCGGTAGCTAGCAATGTGACGGTGTCACGCAGACGTATCGAAAAAATAGTGACCGGCGAAGA
>JBEGTQ010000081.1:0-4310 GCA_041179305.1 Pseudomonadota bacterium
ATTGGTTAATATTAAGTGTTATTTGTAACCTGATAGCATTTTATGTATAGAATAATCCGAATATTATTACCACAATGCACAACAGAGTAACCCCGTGGGGATTATTTGTTCAAAAAAAGGGGCAGTGGCATATACCCGTCATTTTGAAGGGAGAGGGGTATAGTTAGATCTAATAATAGAGGATAATAATGATGAAACTTCGCGTTCTTTCTTTGCTTGTTCCGGCTGCATTGGTTGCTGGTGGTGCTGGCGCGGCAGAAATTTATAACAAAGACGGTAATAAACTGGACTTATCCGGTAAAATTGATGGGCTGCATTATTTCTCTGATGATAAAAGCAAAGATGGTGACCAGTCTTACACGCGTTTTGGTTTTAAAGGCGAAACACAAATCAGTGACCCACTGACCGGTTATGGCCAGTGGGAATATCAGGCAAACCTAAATCAATCCGAAAGTCAGGACAACAATAATTACACCCGTCTTGGTTTTGCGGGTCTGAAATTTGCTGATTATGGCTCTTTTGATTACGGTCGTAACTATGGTGTGCTGTACGATGTAACCTCATGGACTGACGTACTGCCAGAGTTCGGTGGTGACACTTATGGTACAGACAACTTCCTATCACAACGGGGTAGTGGCATCGCGACTTACCGTAACACCAACTTCTTTGGTCTGGTGGATGGCCTGAGTGTTGCACTGCAATATCAAGGCAAAAATAGCAGCGGTACCGAAAGCAATAATGGCCGTGATGTGCAGGGTCAGAATGGTGACGGTTACGGTATGTCTGTATCTTATGATCTGGGCTGGGGCGTGAGTGCTGCTGCTGCGATGGCAAGTTCTCTGCGTACTTCCGAACAAAACAATCTGAAATTTGGTCATGGTGACCGTGCTGACGCATACACTGGTGGCTTGAAATATGATGCCAACAATGTATATCTGGCGGCTAACTATACTCAGACTTACAACATGACTGAATTTGGTGACTTTAGTAATCAAGCGGCAGATGCTGTTTATGGCTTCGCCAACAAAGCACAAAACATTGAGTTAGTGGCTCAGTATCAGTTTGATTTCGGCCTGCGTCCATCGGTGGCTTATTTGCAATCCAAAGGTAAAAACCTCGGTAATGGTTATAGTGACCAGGATCTGCTGAAATACGTTGATGTTGGTGCAACTTACTTCTTCAACAAAAACATGTCCACTTATGTTGACTACAAAATCAACTTGTTGAATGAAAACAACTTTACCAAAAATGCGGGTATCAATACTGATAATATCGTAGCAGTTGGTTTGGTTTACCAGTTCTAAACCTAATGTGAGATGAGCCGCTATTGTGCTTTTGTTTTATCAGGTGATTGTTTGGCCGCTAGTATTGCAACAGCAAGTTTGTATATCAGCGGTCATTTTTGTGGACTGATTGCTTTTTTGTCCAGTTTTAGTGTGAAATTTAACCAGAAAAAATAAATTTCTATTTCTTCTGCGCCAAACACTAGACATATCATCACGCTATAGATAATAATGCCGCTCATGGGAAGGATGGCCGAGTGGTTTAAGGCAACGGTCTTGAAAACCGTCGACTGTAACAGGTCCTAGAGTTCGAATCTCTATCCTTCCGCCACACTAAAAAAGCCAGTCTTTCGATAAGACTGGCTTTTATCATTGATTCAATACGTTCTTCGTTTGCTAAACGTAATACCCACGTTCAATAAATACATGACTGGATAAAGGATGTATTTAATTCATTTCCTTTATCAGTCAGAGAACAATCTGTTGGTATTTTTTTATTTTTAAGCAGATAAAAAAGACCAGCATGCAGAAGGCATAAATGAAATCATTTACTATGTTAACTACCAGTGTGGGCGACGGTTTACCGCTCAATGATTGGTCGACTATATAAGAGAAAGATGAAAAGGAATGCCAATTAACATCAGCCCGGCACGGATGACGTCTAAAAAAACTCTGGTTGGTCAGTGTGTTTTCATCCTCACTCGCCAGTTGTTAGCATAATTAGAATAACGTCCCAGCATTATCAACGGAATTGTTTTTGTAACGGCTAATTGATTAAGATATTCATTGGATCAGTACGGTAAGAAACATTACCATAAGGGTTAATAAATTTCCGTGGCGTATTTTAGCGGGGAAAGCCAGGCTTGTGGCGTAGCCAAATAATTTGGCTGTTATGATTGAAACACCCGAATAGGGGGAGATGTGCGAGTTAATATTTTGTCAAACGTTAATAGAATGTCAACAAGGTCACGTGCTAACAGCGTCAGGTGGCTGGGAGTCACTCTCTTGCTATCATTATTCACTTCTCAGGCGCTGGCTTTCTCGTTGGATGATGTGGCCAAACAGGCGCAGGCACTGGCGGGTAAAAGTTTCGAAGCACCAAAAAGTAACCTTCCTTCGCAATTTCGCGAAATGAAATTTGCTGACTACCAACAGATTCAGTTTAACCATGACAAGTCGTATTGGGCCAAACTGGATACACCATTCAAGTTAGAGTTCTATCATCAGGGCATGTATTTTGATACGCCGGTACAGATCAATGAAGTGACGGCTACTCGTGTTAAACCGATTAATTATAGCCCCGATTATTTCAATTTCGGCTCGGTTAAACATGAGTCTGAGTCGATGAAAAAATTGGGTTTTGCGGGCTTTAAAGTGCTTTATCCTATCAATAAAGCCGATAAAAAAGACGAAATTGTCAGTATGCTCGGTGCCAGTTATTTTCGCGTGATTGGTAAAGGTCAGGTTTATGGCCTTTCTGCTCGTGGGCTGGCCATTGATACTGCATTGGCATCTGGTGAAGAGTTCCCCCGTTTTCGTGAATTCTGGATTGAACGACCAAAACCGAATGACAAACATCTGGTTATCTATGCATTACTGGATTCACCGCGTGCAACTGGCGCTTATAAGTTTGTTATCTACCCGAGGCGCGATACCACTATTGATGTGCAGGCTAAAGTATTCCTGCGCGACAAGGTTGAGAGGCTGGGTATTGCGCCGCTGACCAGTATGTTCCTGTTTGGCCCGAGCCAACCGTCAACGGTGTTGAACTACCGCCCAGCTTTACATGACTCTAATGGCCTTTCTATTCATGCTGGTAATGGTGAATGGATCTGGCGACCACTGAATAATCCAAAACACCTGTCGGTCAGCACCTACACCATAGAGAGTCCCAAAGGATTTGGTTTATTGCAACGGGGTCGTGAATTTTCGCAATATGAGGATTTAGATGATCGCTATGACTTACGGCCAAGCGGTTGGGTCGAACCGCTTAGTGATTGGGGCAAAGGCAAGGTTACTCTGATAGAGATCCCAACCACAGATGAAACCAACGATAATATCGTGGCGTTCTGGACGCCTGATGTGTTACCCGATGCGCAAAAACCACTCGATCTCAGCTATCGTCTGCACTTCACTCGCGACGAAAATAAATTACATTCGCCTGGTGTGGCCTATGTTAAACAAACATTACGTTCAACTGGCGATGTTAAACAGTCGGATCTGATTCGTCAGCCAGACGGCAGTGTGGCGTTCCTGATTGATTTTGTTGGTCCGGTGCTGAAATCTCTCGATCAAAGTACCCCCCTGGCTTCCCAGGTTAGCATTGACGACAACGGTAAATTAATTGAAAACAATGTGCGCTACAACCCAGTGACCAAAGGCTGGCGTTTAACGCTGCGGTTGAAAGTTAAGGATGAGAAAAAACCGATAGAAATGCGGGCCGCGTTGGTTAATGGGGATAAAATCCTGACTGAAACTTGGAGTTATCAGCTACCTGCCAATGAATAAGTTAACTCAATCTCCTGTTCAGGATTACATTGCAGATTTGCCCCTGACTGCCCAGCAGCAAGAGGCGTTACGAAATGTTTTGCCTGAGGATGTGTTACTCGATAGCACATCTGATGCCATGCAGCGTTTGCATCAGCAATTGGCAGAAATCATGCCTGATGGGGTAATCGCAACTGAAAAAGACAGTGCATTAGTTTCGGTCAGTGCCCGTGTACAAGCGGCATGGCCGGATGCACTGGTGGGGAAGAGGTTACTGGCGCGGGACGATGAAGGGCGCACCGTTATTCATGCTACGCCGCCAATCAAACGCACCAGTATGGCACCGCAACCCTGGCGTACCAATCCGGTGGGGCGTTTCTGGGATTCAATACTGGGTCGCACTCTTGTATCACGGGCACAAACTCGTGAGCAGACACTGGCCGAGAAGAAATGGCGCAGCGTGGGTTCATTGCGCCGCTATATATTGTTAGTACTGATTATATTGCAGACCACGATAGCCACCAGCTATATGAAGACTAT
>JBEGTQ010000082.1:0-12449 GCA_041179305.1 Pseudomonadota bacterium
CAACACCCCAGTATCTTGAGAGGTGACAGGTATATCAATTACCACATAAGACCACTATTTATTGATTATATTTAGCCTTAAAAAAATATGTTAAAACGTGGAGAACATTTCTACCCTGTTATACACATTATCTTTCAAGTTGCAGGTGTGTTGGCTGCACTCAATAACCCAAATCACTTACTTATGTAAGCGCTTAGGAATTATCTCGCTTGCTGCCTTTCTGCTCCTTGGAATATTTTGGGTATAAATTCACTATTGAGGTTAAAATGAAAACAAAGAGTTTATATTTTATTACGTTAATATTAACATTATATATTACCCCATTGTCAGCATCCCCCTTGATTGTCGCTCATCGAGGCGGAACGGCAGACTTCCCCGAAAATACACGTTTTGGCATCAGCAAAGCTATATTAAATAAAGCTGATATTATTTGGATCACCGTTCAACTCACTAAAGATGGCGCCCTGGTACTGTATCGCCCCAAAGACTTAAAAGAATTGACTGACGGTAACGGGCTTATCTCTGAACACTCTTGGGAGGAATTACAGCTACTGGATGCAGCCTATCACTTTAAAAAAGATGACCAATATATTTTTCGTGGTCGGGGATTCAAAATCCCTTCATTACACCAGATGCTATTATCATTCCCGAAAACAAAATTTATTATTGATATTAAGTCTCCTGATGCAGACCCTGAAAAGATAGCAAACGTGTTAACAGAACTGAGAGAAAGCATCCTTTCATCTGACAGGATCACCTTATATTCTACTGAGAAAAAATATCTGGATGCACTGCCAGAATTTATTAAAAAATTCCAGCCACGTAATAAAACCCGTAAGATCCTGGCGAATGCTATTATGTCTAATAAATGTATAATTTCCAAAAATAAGGGTAATAAACACATTAGCAGTAAAAATAGGCACTATGCCTTTGAATTAAAACGCGATGTGAAAATCGTAGAGAAGTTAACTCTTGGCAAAGGAACCACGCGAGTTCAGTTGGTTTGGAATCAGCAGGCGATGAACTGTTTCAAAGAAAGTGAAGACGCAAAAATATTGCTGATCGATATAAACTCTGCCGAGGATTATCAGTTAGCTAAAAGTCTCGGTGCCGATTATGTGATGGTTGATTCCCCAA
This sequence comes from Pseudomonadota bacterium, assembly GCA_041179305.1. GTDB lineage: Bacteria > Pseudomonadota > Gammaproteobacteria > Enterobacterales > Enterobacteriaceae > Yersinia. The sequence continues at coordinate 1,138 of JBEGTQ010000082.1, forward strand.
TACAAGCGAAAAAGTGGCGTTAACTCGATGTAATTTGGCTGTGATTTACGCTATGTGCACGCAGAATAACCAGATGGTTGGCAACAGGCAAATACTGCTTGACCCGCTGGCCGCCGATCCCTATAGTACCGCCCCGTTGCAGTATTTATTGCTGTAACGCAACGGTGAGGTGTCTGAGTGGCTGAAGGAGCACGCCTGGAAAGTGTGTATACGCGTAAGTGTATCGAGGGTTCGAACCCCTCTCTCACCGCCATAATTCAAGCGAAAGGCTCTGACAAAAATCAGGGTCTTTTTATTTGCGAGCAACCCTACTCCTTCCAATCGCTATAAACGCCGTCGCCTTTCTTCTCTTTCAGTGCGATCACCCAATGGCGAGAATAACATTAATCGGCTGTATACCACCTGATTACGCCCCTGACGCTTAGCTTGATAGAGTGCTTCATCAGTTATTTTCAACGCCTTCAACATCGACATTCCGGGCAGATAAAGTGATGTGCCAATGGATATCGTGGCTTTTATCCTGCGCCCATCAGGCAGTATCACGTCTAAATCTTCAACCCGTTCACGAATACGCTCAGCCACTGATTTAATAGTTTGTGGTTCATGACTGTGGGTAATGACGATAAATTCTTCACCACCATATCGCCCAATGAAATCCTCATCGCGTACTGCATGAGTAAGCAGTTCACCAACAGCCGTCAGCATAATATCGCCGCCATCATGACCATAAGTATCATTGATCGATTTAAAGTGGTCGATATCCAAAATCATCAAGCCACAGGCCTGACGGCGGTTATGAATCGTTGCCAGTTGATAATCAACACTTGCCCGATTATTTAACTGAGTCAGCTTATCGATATTAGCCCGATCTTTCATCGCAAAATAGGCACAAATATGGCGTTCTTTAAAATTAAGGGCGTGATAACAAATAGCGAGACAAAGAGCAGCAATCATTTGATAGATAACAGCCTGAGTAAAAATAAGTGTATTTTGGACTAAAAAAATTGCGGCAATAATTCGATAAACGCTAATTAAGATAACTGTGATATAAAAAAATCGATTATTCTTTTTCTTCCATGCCTTAGAAAGCAACAGTGGAATAAAAACTATTGTCATTAATATATTGTCATGTGTCACCCACCCAGAAAAAGCAAAGTTTATCATCAACGCCGTCAGGCCGCTTAGCCAACCACCATAAAACGTAGACAAAATAATCGGGATCAATTCGAAACTGTAGAAGTACGAGTCGGAAATAATCCATTTGTCTTGATTGAGATAAAGTGAAACCAGACCCGACATCAAACCAAACAAAATGCGCTTCCAGATCTCTCCACTATAGGAGAAAGGGCTGTTCTTACTTAGGGCAAAATAACCAATAGCGAGTGTTGCATAGGTTACACAGGCATCTCGGTATAACGCTGACAAAGAATATAATTCACTCATGGCGTAGCATCAGTCCTCTAAGTTCTCAGTGTTGATATTAAGCCGCACTGATATGGCCGATTTTTACTAAAATTAAGTTATGTTCTCTGTTAAAATTACTTCAATATGCAAGTATACAACAAGTAAGATAATCCCGATGTGATCTGCTCACCGTTGATTTTATGGGAATGGGGAGTTGGTTTAGTCTGCTTCGAAGAACCACGTAATAACAGCCTGGACGAAATACCTGAACATGTTGGAGGGCGTGAATAGCACCAGCCGCTCACGACAGGTTTCATCAGTCCGCAGTCCGGAAGTATAGGCTCATACGCCACCTGTTTTGGTGTTGTAAGCATGCTAAAGCCAGTGTTGGCGAGCCTTGTTACTGAGAGACCCTATCTGAACGGCAACGAAGGTAATGAAGGTAATGAAGGTAATGAAGGTAATGAACAGTCATGGTAGCCAAAGTAGCAATCTCAAATCCCACCAGTCTACAGGAGAACGCTATCTATTGAAGGCACTACCCAAAATGGTAAGTCGTACGTAAATAAATTATTTGTTCTTCAATATGCACCGAGATCCAGATTTTCATACAGCTACACCCTTGCTCGCGGGCTAACCTATTAATTTACTGCCATCAGATAGCGATAAACCACCGCAATATCCCGCAGTTTAGATTCAGCATGGCAACTGTCTATTTCGATAACTTCTATCTCAATGCCACTTTCAACTTCATTACGTAACTTGGGCAGCAGATCATGAAACAAGTAAGTCGCGAATTTTATACACTCTTTAGCACTGCCCTGATGAGAAATTGACAAAAATTGTCCCGCCGGAATAACAATATAATCGACCTCACGGCTGCTCTGAATTTCATGCCTTTTCTCTTTGTCGATCGCGGTGGAATAAAACACGCTGTTCTGCTCCTGCTGGCAATTTTTGGCAGAGAATATGGAGTAAATACGCTGGCAGGAGAAGTTCACTTCTTTAAAAAAATCGAGCAAAATTTCATTTTTCATCGCTATGCAAGATGAGTGGTGGCCGCAGTAAAGGTTGCCTTCATCAAAATTCAAACGTCGTGTAAATCCAACCAGATGTTGTTCAGTTAGCGAGACTCGCTTGATTTCCGCCGTATAATTCTCGTAGAAACCAAAGCGAGGGATCATTCCCTGCACGTCCCAATGCTCCATTTGGCGGAAACTGTTCGGCGTCACGCCAAAGCGTTTTTTAAAGGTGCGTGTGAAGGTTTGTTGCGAGTCAAAACCTAGCGCATCAGAAATCTCAATGATTGGCCGCCGCGAGATGCGCAATGCAACTGCCGCTCGGGTTAATACACGGTCACGTATATAAGATGCTAACTGTAATCCGACAATGTTTTTAAACTTGCGTTGCAGATGCCATTTAGAATATCCAGAAATCTTCGCCACATCATCCAGGGTCGGTCTTTTTTCTAAATTGATTTCTATCCATTCGATTAGCTCTTCTATAAACAATACGTCTTCGTTTATCATTATATTATTCTTTAGGAATATAATTACTATGCATACTTTACATCAATTTATCATTATACCAATGATTTTTTCAACACAAACTCATTAAGTTAACAAATCAAGAATATACAGCCAGTCGAACAATAAATAAGAAGCGTAATTTCTATTAAGCTACCGATTTAAAAAGTAAAATTGACAAGATGTTAATTATTTTTCGCTGTCAAAACGGTCTGCTCATCCCTTTGTTGATCGCTATAACTAAAAGATTGCAAAATGCAGGAAGGTGGCAAGCGAGATAATTCCGATGAACTTGCGTAAGTAAGTTATTCAGGTTATTGCGTGCAACCCATGCACCGGCATCGTGAAGGGCTACGGCTAGCTATATTAGTCTTTACTGTTGATTTAATCCTCTGCGTCTTAAGGCTAATAACCCTATGATTAAGACGTGTTACACCTTACCCGCGAATAGGGTAGAATACGGCAAAAATATTATCCCCCCTGAGGGTTGGGTGTATTGGCGCCGGTAAGAAGTAGCTTGCGGCGTTTCATAACTCTAATAAATATTCGACATAGGGTTGCAATTTCATGAAATTCAGGCCTGTAACAGCAATCCAAAACAAAGGATTGCAGATTGCCAGTTCTCCTTTTTCTCATAACCAACGCCGTACTCGCAGTATTATGCTGCTGGTCATTCTGGCCTGTGTCCCCGGCATCATCGCCCAAACAGTGTTCTTTGGTTATGGCAGCCTAATTCAGATCGCGCTCGCCATGGTGACAGCTCTGTTGGCTGAAGGTGCTGTTTTGCAATTACGTAAACAGCCCGTTCTGGCGCGCCTGCAAGATAACTCCGCCCTGCTCACCGGTTTATTGCTGGGTATCAGTCTGCCGCCACTGGCTCCTTGGTGGATGATTGTATTGGGTACCCTGTTTGCCATTGTGATTGCGAAACAGCTCTACGGGGGGCTGGGGCAAAATCCGTTTAACCCCGCAATGGTCGGCTATGTTGTTCTGCTTATTTCATTCCCGGTACAAATGACCAGTTGGTTACCGCCCCTGCCTCTACAAGCCACCCCCGTTGGTTTCTATGATACCTTTTTAACCATTTTCACCGGTTATACGCACAGTGGGGCGGATATTCACCAACTGCAAATCAGCTATGATGGTGTCAGTCAGGCGACACCGCTTGATACCTTTAAGACATTACTGCGTTCGCAATCGGCGGAACAGATTCTACAACAGCCGATTTTTGCCGGTGCGCCAGGCAGTTTGGGCTGGCAGTGGGTCAATATCGGCTTTTTGGCGGGTGGTTTATTGCTGCTTTGGCGTAAAGCTATCCATTGGCACATCCCGGTTAGCTTCCTACTGACGTTGACCGGCTGCGCAACCATAAGTTGGATGATAGCGCCACAACATTTCGCCTCACCGATGCTGCATCTGTTTTCTGGTGCCACCATGTTGGGCGCGTTCTTTATTGCAACTGATCCGGTCAGCGCCTCCACCACGCCACGGGGTCGCCTGATCTTCGGCGCATTAATTGGTGTTTTGGTGTGGTTAATCCGGGTCTATGGCGGCTATCCCGATGGTGTTGCCTTTGCTGTGCTGCTCGCTAACATTACGGTTCCGCTGATTGATCACTACACCCAACCACGAGTTTATGGGCATAAATAAGGATCCGTTATGCTAAAAACCATGAAGCGCCACGGTATCACACTGGCCTTGTTTGCCGCAGGTACGACGGGATTAACCGCTGTCGTTAACTCACTGACCGAAAACACGATTGCTCATCAAGCCGCACAGCAACAAAAAGCATTACTGGATCAGGTTGTCCCAGCCGAACGTTATGATAATAACATGCAGGCTGAATGTTACGTTGTCACTGATGCCGTACTCGGTAATAGCACTCCTCACCGCCTTTATCTGGCACGCCAAGGTGATAAACCCGTTGCTGCTGCTATTGAGACCACCGCGCCAGATGGCTATTCTGGTGCTATTCAATTGTTGGTGGGCGCAGATTTTCACGGTAACGTACTGGGTAGCCGGGTCATTGAGCACCATGAAACACCGGGTCTTGGTGATAAAATTGATATCCGCATTTCAGATTGGATTTCCCATTTCAGCGGGCAACATGTGGAGGGTGAGCAGGATAAGCGCTGGGCGGTGAAAAAAGACGGCGGTATCTATGATCAATTTACCGGAGCCACTATCACACCCAGAGCCGTGGTGAAGGCCGTGAAGAATACTGCGCTGTATCTGGAAACGCTGCCCGCGAAACTCAATAAGTTACCCCCTTGCGGAGAGAATCTATGAATGAAGTAAAAGCTCTGCTGGCTCAGGGGTTATGGAAAAATAACTCCGCATTGGTGCAACTGCTGGGGCTTTGCCCGCTGTTAGCCGTGTCCTCTACTGCAACCAATGCCCTTGGGCTAGGTTTAGCCACCACACTGGTGTTGGTATGTACCAATATAGCCGTGTCCGCCTTGCGTCGTTGGGTGCCAAATGAAATCCGTATTCCTATTTACGTGATGATTATTGCCTCGGTCGTCAGTGCCGTACAAATGCTGATCAATGCCTATGCCTTTGGGCTATATCAATCGCTTGGGATATTCATTCCGTTGATTGTAACCAACTGCATTGTTATTGGTCGCGCAGAGGCATACGCGGCAAAGAATCCGGTTGGTTTGTCCGCTCTGGATGGGCTGGCGATGGGGTTGGGGGCTACCTGTGCGTTATTTGTCCTGGGTTCGTTACGTGAAATTCTGGGGAACGGTACGTTATTTGACGGAGCCGATATGTTGTTGGGCAACTGGGCAAAAGTGCTGCGCATTGACGTTCTGCATCTGGACAGCCCTTTCCTGCTGGCGATGTTGCCACCGGGTGCTTTTATTGGCCTGGGTTTACTGCTGGCCGGTAAATATGTCATTGACGAAAAAATGAAAGCACGTAGAGCCAGCGTATTGACTGCTGCGTCACAATTTCAGGACAGTGATACTGAGAACGCCTTATGAATAAAGAGAAACGTGTCGCGATTCTGACTCGTCTGCGAGATAACAATCCACACCCAACCACCGAACTGGTTTACGGCTCACCTTTTGAGCTGCTGATATCCGTGCTGCTGTCAGCGCAGGCCACGGACGTGAGTGTCAATAAGGCTACTGCCAAACTTTACCCAGTGGCCAATACCCCTCAAGCAATACTGAATTTGGGCGTGGATGGCCTTAAGTCATATATCAAAACTATTGGTCTGTTTAATACCAAAGCCACTAATGTGATTAAAACCTGCCGCATTCTACTGGAAAAGCATCAGGGTGAAGTACCTGAAGACAGAGCCGCACTTGAAGCCTTGCCTGGCGTCGGCCGTAAAACAGCCAATGTGGTGCTGAATACGGCATTTGGCTGGCCAACCATTGCAGTGGATACCCATATATTCCGTGTCTGTAATCGTACCGGCTTTGCGCCAGGTAGCAATGTTGATCAGGTTGAAACCAAATTACTCAAAGTGGTGCCAGCAGAATTTAAACTGGATTGCCATCACTGGCTGATCCTGCATGGGCGCTATACCTGTATTGCACGTAAGCCGCGTTGCGGTTCATGCATTATTGAAGACTTATGCGCGTTCAAAGAGAAGGTCTATCCAGAGCATTAACATTACGTTTTGCTTAAGTCATTGCGTCACCCTGCATCGTTACCTGGCAAGGTAATAAATTAGTATAAATAATAGAGATACCCATAACAATATTAAGACCTATCCATGACAAGGAATTGCCCCTCTACGTAATATGCCACTTGCCCGAACGCGCCGATTCGCGTAAAACTGTCAGCCGGATTAAACCCACTCACTACACCACTCACTGGACGATATGTTTCAAGATAACCCGCTGCTGGCGCAGCTAAAACAGCAACTTCACACTCAGACTCCGCGCGTTGAAGGCGTGGTTAAAGGTACTGAGAAAGGCTTTGGCTTTCTTGAGGTAGACGGGCAGAAAAGTTACTTTATTCCGCCACCACAAATGAAAAAAGTTATGCATGGCGATCGGATCATTGCCACTTTGCATACCGATAAAGATCGTGAGATTGCTGAACCGGAAACACTGGTTGAACCCTTTTTATCGCGCTTTGTTGGCCGGGTGCAAAAAAAAGACAACCGTTTGTCTATTATGCCTGACCACCCTCTGCTGCGTGATTCCATTCAATGTCGTGCCATGCATCAACTGACGCACGACTTCCAGAACGGTGACTGGGCTGTGGCGCAAATGCGCCACCACCCATTAAAAGACGATCGTGCTTTTAATGCCGACCTGACTGCATTTATCACCGATAGCAATGATCATTTTGCCCCCTGGTGGGTAACACTGGCACGCCACAATCTGGAACGTGAAGCCCCTGCGATGATCGCGTCAGCGTTACACAGCTCCGGGCTTGAGCGAGAAGACCTGACTCCGCTTAATTTTGTCACTATCGACAGCAGCAGCACCGAAGATATGGATGATGCGTTGTATGTCGAAGACAAAGGCGACGGTTCTCTGTTACTGACCATTGCCATCGCCGATCCAACTGCGTATGTCGATGAAAACAGTGAGCTGGATTTAATTGCCCGTAAACGTGCTTTCACCAATTATCTGCCGGGTTTTAACATCCCAATGTTGCCACGCGATCTGTCTGATAACCTCTGCTCTTTGCGCCCTCATGAGCGCAGACCGGTATTGATTTGTCGTGTAACTATCGCAGCCGATGGTACGTTGGGCGACGATATTCGCTTCACTGCCGCCTGGATTGAGTCAAAGGCCAAACTGGTTTATGACAACGTCTCCGACTGGCTGGATGGTAACGCAGCCTGGCAACCACAGGATGCAGATACCGCCGAGCAAATCATTTTGCTAAAACGGGTGTGTGAGGCTCGTAGCAGTTGGCGTCAACAACATGCTCTGGTGTTTAAAGACCAACCGGACTATCGCTTTGTGCTCGGCGAAAAAGGCGAAGTGCTGGATATCATTGTTGAACATCGTCGCATCGCTAACCGAATCGTCGAAGAGTGCATGATTGCAGCTAACGTCTGCGCGGCGATTATCTTGCGCGATACCCTTGGTTTCGGTATCTATAATGTCCATACTGGCTTTGATCCGGCGCTGGCTGAACAAGCCGCGAATGTGCTGCAAGCCAACTGCGTTGAAGCTGATCCGCAAGCAATACTCACGCTACCGGGCTTTTGTGCGTTACGCCGTCATCTTGATGCGCTACCAACACAATTTCTTGATAGCCGTATTCGTCGCTTCCAGACTTTCGCCGAAATCAGTACCACGCCCGGCCCACACTTCGGTTTGGGGCTTGAGGCTTATGCAACCTGGACCTCGCCAATTCGTAAATATGGCGATATGGTTAATCACCGCTTACTCAAAGCCATCATTACCGGTCAGCAGGCAGAAAAACCACAGGATGAGATAACCATACAGTTGGCAGAACGTCGCCGTCTGAATCGTATGGCGGAGCGTGATGTCGGTGACTGGTTATATGCCCGTTATCTGCAACCACAAGCGGGTACCGATACCCGTTTCCCTGCGGAAATTATCGATGTCAGCCGTGGTGGGCTGCGTGTCCGCTTACTGGATAACGGTGCAGTGGCCTTTATACCAGCACCGTTTATTCATGCGGTGCGTGATGAAATCATATGCAGCCAGGAAACCGGTACCGTGCAGATCAAAGGGGAAACGGTTTACAGTCAGAACGATAAGATAGAGGTTCTTATTGCAGAGGTACGGATGGAAAACCGTAACGTGGTGGCTCGTCCTGCCGTTTAATGGTGTCAGCTTTACCCACTAAACTTGTATACTATACTCAATACATTACAAGGTGCATCACGAAGCAAACGAGAAAAGCCCGATTAGCTTGCATTGCATAAGTAAGCGACCCGGGTTATTGAGTGCAGCCAACACGTTCGCAACGTGAAAGATAACGGGTATCGTTTTAATTTGGTACGGATAATATCAGGGTAGTTAGGTTCCATACTGACCGTTACCTGATCTGTCCGTACCAGGTTAACGTCAGGAGAACATGATAATGATCAATAAACGTTTTGCCACTGCTGCATTGGCGCTAACGCTGGCTCTGTCACTTTCCGCTTGTGCCAATATGTCCAAACGTGACCGTGACACCGCGATCGGTGCGGGTGTTGGTGCTGTAGGCGGCGCAGTGCTGACTGACAGTACTCTGGGTACCTTGGGTGGTGCCGCTATTGGTGGCGTTATCGGGCGTCAAGTTAGTAAATAAATCGCCCCGTCTTACTCAAGGCCTGTACCAGATTCTGTGTAAATGCTTTTTTATAAATACTCAGCCGCCCGCCAGTTTGACTTTCATTCCCCTGGCTTCTAAAAGCTGCTTTAACAGATCACGCTTGTCACCCTGAATTTCGATCACACCATCGTTAACTGAACCCCCACAGCCACATTTTTTCTTCAATTCAGCCGCCAGTTTCTCCAGCATATCATCACTGCCATCAAGACCACTGATCAGGCTCACGCCCTTTCCTTTCCGGCCGCTGGTCTGACGCTGAATACGAACGATACCGTCACCTTTAGGTCTTTCTGGTTTTACTTTCGCTTTGCTGATGCGACCAATGTCTGTTGAATAAACCAAACGGCTATTATCATTGCTCATGATGCCTCCCTAATCAATGAGGTCAGAATTTCATGCAATATCTTTTCTGGATCGGCCGATTGGGTGATCGGCCGCCCAATAACCATATAATCAACACCCGCAGCCACCGCCTGTTCGGGTGTCATAATCCGGCGCTGATCGCCTGCATCAAAACCCTGTGGGCGGATACCCGGCGTTACCAGTTTAAAATCGCTGCCACAAACCTGCTTCAGACGTACCGACTCACGAGCGGAACACACTACGCCATCTAACCCGCAGTTACGGGTTAATTTTGCCAACCGCTCAGCATGATCTGCCGGACTGATGCTAATGCCGATATCACGTAAGTCTTCGCCCTCCATGCTGGTCAGCACAGTAACGGCAATCAGTAACGGAGCCTGTTGGCCATAAGGCAATAAAGCCTCTTTTGCCGCAATCATCATGCGCGCACCGCCAGTTGCATGGACGTTAACCATCCACACACCAAGTTCTGCAGCTACTGCAACAGCGCGCGCGGTAGTATGGGGGATATCGTGGAATTTCAGATCGAGAAATACGTCAAAACCGCGCTGATGCAGGTCACGAATAAGCTGCGGACCATATAAAGTAAACATTTCTTTGCCCACTTTTAAACGACAATCACGCGGATTAACACTATCAGCAAAGGCTAACGCGGCGTCTTTATTGGCATAGTCCAGTGCGACAACAATCGGAGAAGAGAGTGAATCACTGCCATTAGTTTTAATTTCAGACGTCATTATTAAGCCTTTTCCAGTCAGTACGTGTGTTTTCAGTTAATAAATAATGGTAACGCCTTCATTCTACAGGGCATAACACTGAAATCACAGCATCGACAACCCTAAGGGTGCTATCTCTTTGTCATACTTTGACAAGGGTCGTCAACTTGCGTCAACGGAGCAAAACACGCCATAGCTTGCATAAAGTAAAATAGTATCAAGAAGGGTAAATTATTAAACAAAAAATTTGATTAAAATGGTCAGTGTTTTGTGATTTTCATTAAACGACAATGCGCTATTATACATATCACCGAACACATTGGCTGTTTGAATAATAGGTCAACTAATAAATAAGTATGGAGTTTACTATGAAAATCATCAAATATATCGTCCCTGCACTTGTACTGTCTTTAGCCTCATTTGCCAGTATCGCTGCCACTCAACTGCAGCGTGGAACATCAACAGAGTTGCACAAATTCGGCACCATCTCTGCCGGCAGTGCGGGAACGCTAACTGAACTTGAAAGCCAGTTAACCCAAAAAGCAGATGCTGCTGGGGCAAAAGCATTCCTGATCACCTCGACTAGCGGCGATAATAAACTGCACGGTACAGCAATTATTTACCGTTAAGTTTGTCCCAGGTTAAATTTGTGTTACATCATTCAAGAGCGTTTTTTGCGCTTTTTTTCATCATAAAGTGAATTTTTTGTGAGAATTGTTTTTTCTCATGTCTCATGCGCGGTTTCCGCAAACTCGTTTGCCACCTTCCTGCATCTTGAAATCTTTTGAGTATATGATGAATGAAATAGCTACATTAGCCGTTAACATGTAACATGCCTCTGGTATTAAAAAAGAAAACTAAATTTTGCTTTATTGCCCGTCTAACCCTCTAATCGGTTTGATCGACGCCCACGCACGGCAGGAAGGGCAGTGCCAGTAAAGCGAATGAACCGTAAAACCACATTTATGACAACAATAACGTGGCTTGGTACGGATTTGTTCACCCACCATGTCGCGCAGTAACAGCAAGCTCTCTT